>NZ_VRUX01000522.1:0-3020 GCF_008039885.1 Methylobacterium sp. WL103 | reverse complement strand
CATCCGGCGACGCGGCCGAGGCGGTGGCGGACGACGCCTGCGACGCCGACCACGTCGTAGCGCCACACGGCCGCAAGGAAGCCGAGGGTCAGGACGACGAAGCGCAGGATCTGGATCGGCGCGCCCTCCCCGCCCGGGAGCCAGGACAACGCCGTCGGGACCAGCCCCGTCGCGAGCGCGATCGCAGCGATGCCGGCGACGTCGGCCAGCGGCAGCGGCATCGCCGGCAGGCCGGACCCGCGCCGGTTCGCCCCGAGGACGAACACGAGGCAGGCCGCCGCCTGCCCAGCCGCGAAGGCGATCGCCGCCCCGGCGACCCCGAGATGCGGGATCAGCGCCAGCGAGAGCACGGTCACCGTCGCCAGCGTCGCGATGGAGGCGACGGCTTCGAGCCGGCTCGAGTCGGTGAAGTAGATGATCTGCCCGAAGTAGTAGGCGCGGAACATCATCAGGACGCTGGCCAGGATCAGCACCGGCGCCAGCGCGCGCGCCTGGTCGCGGTAATCCGGCCCGAGCAGGATCGAGACGACGATCCCGTCGAAGTTGAGGTAGAACGCGGCCCCGAAGGCCGCGACCACCGCCATGGCGCGGGCGGCGTCGCACAGCACCGCGGTTGCCGCCGCCATCCCCCCGGCGCGCGCCTCGCGCTTGGCGATCGAGATCAGCGACAGGGCGAGCGCCTCGCCGAACACGACGAAGCTCTGCTTGAGGAAGTCGGCGATCGCGCCGTAGGCGCCGAGATGCTCCGGCCCGATGGTCTTCACGATGATCAGCCGGTCGACCACCTGGGCCAAGGCCGCGATGCCGAAGGACAGAACCAGCGGCCAGCCGTAGGCGATGAGGCGCAAGGCTTCCGCACGGCTGCCGCGCCCCGGCATCAGCGGCACGACGGTGGCCGCCGCCGGGATCGACGACAGCGCGTAGGCGGCGGCCACAGCCAGCGAAAGGTGCACGGCGTCGCCCGAGACCGTCAGCACCGCGCCGCCGAGGCCGAGCATGAGGATTCCGCGCAGGATCACCGACATCGCCACCGCGACGGCCTTGAGCCGGGTGCGCGCGATCTCGGTGGCGCCCTCGAACAGGGTGGTGCCGAAGGCGAGCGCGACGATGGCTGCGGCGATGCGTGGGGAAACGATGTGAAGCGCCACCGCGAGCGCGCTGCCGACTCCCGCCAGCGTCAGCGTGCACAGGAGGATGCGCAGGACGGTGCCGACCTGCGCCCCCTCGCTCGCCTCGTCGTAGAGGGCGAAGAACGCGAATTTCGGCCACTGGCAGGTGGCGCCGTAGAGCACCAGCGACCACGACAGGATGTAGAGGTAGGTGCCGTAGCTCTCCGGCGGCGCGAGCCGCGTGAACACCGCGACCGAACCGAGGTTGATCGCCGCCGCGAAGCCGCGGGAGCCGACGTAGATCGCCGTGTGGTGCGTGATCATCCGCAGGTGCCGTGCAGGCGCGCTGCGCCGCGATCCCGCGATGGGGCTGATCCGCTCCATCGCGGGACGACTCGGGACGGTGTGCGGGGTCGCATGGGCGGACGCTGCACCGGTCGTGCCGTGGCGTCCATCCCGCATCGCCGCGACGGTTGACCGGCCGTTGACTTCGCAACTGCGAAGGCGCATAGCCAACGGGCAGCGTCAGCGGCCGACAGATGGGTCCGCTTGAGAGGGCTGCGTGACGGATACGAGGGACGGCGCGGATCGCGCCTCTCCGAATGTCCGGCCCCTCTCTTCATAACGTGCATGCACCCGGGCCGCCCCATCACGCGGGCTGCCTCCTGCTCTACGGATCGCACCTCAACGGTACTTCGCGGCGCCGCTCGACTTGAGCCGGGCCCGTATCCGCGATCCGGCTGCCTGAGAAGTCATACCTTGACCCAGTTCACCGATTTCGGCCTCGCCCAGCCCGTGCTGAAGGCGCTCGAAGAGGCCGGCTACCACACCCCCACCCCGATCCAGTCGCAGGCGATCCGCCCGGCGATGGAAGGCCGCGACCTCTGCGGCATCGCCCAGACGGGCACCGGCAAGACCGCCGCCTTCGCGCTGCCGATCCTGCACCGCCTCAGCCTCGAGAAGCGCCATGCGCCGCGTCGCGGCTGCCGCGTGCTGGTGCTTTCGCCGACCCGCGAGCTCGCCAACCAGATCGCCGAGAGCTTCTCCGACTACGGGAAGCACCTGCCGCTGACCAACACCGTCGTGTTCGGCGGCGTCACCATCGGCCGCCAGGAGCGGGCGCTGGCGCCGGGCGTCGACATCCTCGTCGCCACCCCGGGCCGGCTGATCGACCTCGTCGATCGCCGCTCGCTGACGCTGGAGGGCGTCGAGATCCTCGTCCTCGACGAGGCCGACCAGATGCTCGACCTCGGCTTCATCCACGCGCTCAAGCGCATCGTGAAGATGCTGCCGGCCAAGCGCCAGAGCCTGTTCTTCTCGGCCACCATGCCGAAGAACATCGCCGGCCTCGCCGACCAGTACCTGCGCGACCCGGTCCAGGTCGCCGTCACGCCGGTGGCCACCACCGCCGAGCGCGTCGAGCAGCAGGTGATCTTCGCCCATACCGGCGCCAAGCAGGCGCTGCTCGCCCACATCCTGCGCGATCCCAAGATCGAGCGCGTGCTGGTCTTCACTCGGACCAAGCACGGCGCCGACCGCGTCGTGCGCGGCCTCGACAAGGTCGGCATCGCGGCCTCCGCCATCCACGGCAACAAGTCCCAGCCGCAGCGCGAGCGGGCGCTGGCCGCCTTCAAGGACGGGCAGTGCCGGGTTCTGGTGGCGACCGACATCGCCGCCCGCGGCATCGACGTCGAGGCGGTGAGCCACGTCGTCAACTTCGACCTGCCGAACGTGCCCGAGAGCTACGTCCACCGCATCGGCCGCACCGCGCGCGCCGGCGCCGACGGGCTCGCGATCTCGTTCTGCAACGACGAGGAGAAGGCGTACCTGCGCGACATCGAGCGCATCACCCGCCAGCGCATCCCCGTCGGCGCCTTCCCCGAGGGCTTCACCCCGCCCTCGCGCCAGGAG
>NZ_VRUX01000521.1:0-3020 GCF_008039885.1 Methylobacterium sp. WL103 | reverse complement strand
GTGCCGGCCACCGGGGCGGCCGGGCCGCCCTCCTTCGGGCTGGGCGACGGCACGCCGTCAGGCGTCACGCCCGGGCTCTGCTGGGCAGCCTGGTTCTGCAGGTTGGCCTGGCGCTGCTGCTCGACGCGCGGCGCGGCGACGAAGTAGTTCCACCCGAGCAGCACCACCAGCGACAGGGCGATGGCCACGAACATGTTCGTCTTGTCATTGCCCATCGGGGCCACCGTCGCACGCGTTCGAGGTTGCTGAGGGCGCACGGGCTGGTGCCGCAGCGCGATCGGAAGGTCGGGAGGTCGAAGGGCCCTTGCCGCGGCCTTTCGTGGCGCCGGGCTTGGGCGGGCGCGGCGAACGGGGGTGCGCGTTCGGCCCGCGGGGCTTGGCCACCGCGGGGATCGCCCGGCGCAGGTCGTCCTTGAGGGTGTCGAACGCGGCGTCGATCGCCGGACGGCGGGCGATCAGCACGACGTCGGCCGGGACCGCACCGAGCTCGGGGCCGAGTTCGGCGACCGCGGCGCGGAGGCGCCGGCGGATGCGGTTGCGCTCGGTGGCATGGCCGACCCGCTTGGTGATCGTGAAGCCGAGATGGAGGCCAGCGATCGATTCGCCGTCCCGGACCTCGCCTGCGTCGCGCACGCGACCCTGCGCCGTCAGGCGCTCCGTGTGGAAGCGGCGCCCGTCGGCCGCCGCCAGGAAGTCGGGCCGCCGCCTCAGACGTGACACCGTCGGCGGGTTCGCCGCGGGCGCGAGGGTGGCCGGCGAGTCCGTTGTAGGCATGGGAAGCTCGGCCTCGCTCACGCCTCGGGCACCATCCGCGCCGCGAAGGGCGGCGCGACGGTCACGCTCAGGCCGAGAGCTTCTTGCGGCCGTGCGCGCGACGGCGGGCGATGACCTTGCGGCCGCCGGCGGTGGCCATGCGGGCGCGGAAGCCGTGACGGCGCTTACGGACGAGACGGCTCGGCTGGTAGGTTCTTTTCATGGCTCTGCAAGCCTCCAAAGGTCGAGGCGCGTTCGCGGGCGGCTATCGCCGCACCCGACCTTCACGCGTCTTTAAAGTGTGAATACACATGCGGACGGCGCCCGAACGGAGCGCCATCGCGACTGCGCGGCTTATGGCGGATGGGATTTACCGAGTCAACGTTTCGGCGGGCTTCCCAATGCCCGACGCGCGCCTCAGTGCCCCTCGAACTCCATCAGGGTCCGCACGGGCACGTCGAGCTCGCGCAGCTTCTGCGCGCCGCCGATCTCGGGCAGGTCGATCACGAAGCAGGCCGCGACCACCTCGGCGCCGATCTGGCGCAGCAGGTTGACCGCGGCGGTGGCGGTGCCGCCGGTGGCGATCAGGTCGTCCACGAGGAGCACCCGGTCGCCGGGCTTGATCGCGTCGACGTGGATCTCGAGCTCGTCGGTGCCGTATTCGAGGGTGTAGGCGATCGAGACGGTCTTGTGGGGCAGCTTGCCCTTCTTGCGCACCGGTACGAAGCCCGCCGAGAGCTGGTGCGCGACCGCGCCGCCGAGGATGAAGCCGCGGGCCTCGATGCCCGCGACCTGATCGATCCGTCCGCCCGCGTAGGGGTGCACCAGCGCGTCCACCGCCCGGCGGAAGGCGCGCGGGTCGCTGAGCAGCGTGGTGATGTCCCGGAACACGATGCCGGGCTTCGGATAGTCGGGAATCGAGCGGATCGAGTCCTTCAGGGCGATGTGGCGGCGTTCCATGCCGGGCGGGCCTTCCTCGTGATGATCGGCGGCTTAGAGCAGATGGCGCGGAATCTGGCCAGTTCGCGGCTCACCCGTTGACCTTGCGTAGGATGGCGACGAGCTCGCGGTGCAGGCCCTCGTTGCCGCAGGCCACCGATTTCGCGGCGAGCGGCTCCGAGGCGCCGTCGGCCGAGGTGACGAAACCGCCGGCCTCGCGCACCAGGATGATGCCGGCGGCGATGTCCCAGGTCTGCAGGTCGCGCTCCCAGTACAGGTCGAGCCGGCCGCAGGCGACGTAGGCGAGGTCTAGGGCCGCCGACCCCATCCGCCGCGTGCCGCCGGAGACCGCCATCACCGCGGCGACCTCGCGCAGCAGGCGGGGATGGTTGCCGCGCCCGAGATAGGGCGTGCCGTAGGCGGTGAGCGCGTCGGCCATGTCGACCCGGCCCGAGACCCGCAGGCGCCGGTTGTTGAGGTAGGCGCCCTTGCCGCGCTCGGCGACGAACAGCTCGTCCTTGACGGGATCGTAGATCACGCCCGCGACCACCTGGCCCTCGCGCTCGAGCCCGACCGAGATCGCGAAGTGCGGGATGCCGTGCAGGAAGTTCGAGGTGCCGTCGAGGGGGTCGACGTGCCACACGTGGCTCTTGTCGGTGCCCTCGACGACGCCGGACTCCTCCAGCACCATGCCGTAGCCCGGCCGCGCCTTGGTCAGGGCGTCGCGCAGGGTCTCCTCGGCCTTGCGGTCGGCCGCCGAGACGAAGTCGCCGGGGCCCTTTCGCGAGACCTGCAGGTTCTCGATCTCGCCGTAGTCGCGCCGCAGCCCCTTCGAGGCCTTGCGCACGGCGTCGACCATCACGGTCATCAAGGGTGAGGAGATCATGTCGAGGGCCTTGAGCGTTCGCGCGTCGTTGGACGCCGCGTTAAACGCTCTGGGGCGTGGAATCGACCCCCGGAACCGGGATGGCAGGCATCCCCGCCGGTCGCGGAGCCGATCACGCCGAACGCCGGCTGCGGTTCTGCCACGATGTGGTCGGCCGGCGCAGGTAGTAAAATTCCAAGTAGAAATTCTATCGAGCGTTGCAGTCATATCATCATTGCGAAAAACAATTGATCATCGCAATTTTTATAAAATCGGTTGTTAACTTTAGTCGACCACAACGCCTGGGAGATACCAGGGGGTCGGCCGGATCATGAGAGTCTTCTCTGATTGGGGTTCGTGAGGCAAGCTTCTCCTGATCGACGTTTTTGGGTTCCGGCTGTATCGCTCCCGCGGGTCACGCGCTTCTCTTCGCGGTCGGCGCGAGGCCGCCGCATGATGGGGT
>NZ_VRUX01000520.1:0-3021 GCF_008039885.1 Methylobacterium sp. WL103 | reverse complement strand
GCCCCGGAGCCGGTCGCGTCCGAACCCGAGCCCGCCCCGGCGCCGGCACATGTCGCGTCGGCCGAGCCTGAGCACGCCGCCGAGGCCCAGCCGCAGGACGCGCGGATCGACGACGTGATCGAGAGCCTGTCGCAGGCGCTCGGCGCAGCAATCCAGCAGCCGCCGCAGGAGCCCGCGGGCGACGATCCGGCCTCGACCTTCGAGCGCTGGACCGTCCGGCCCCGTCGCACGCAACAGACCTGAGTGATAGACCGCTTTTACACTGATCGTTCGACGTCAGAGGACCGTCGCCGCAGCTGCGGCGGCGGTCCTCGCCGTTCGGGGCCGCCGCTACGGGTCAGCGACGGATGACGACGCTCGCCCCGCCGTAGCTCCTGGCCAGGCTGAACAGGCGGCTGGCATGGCCGGGCGCCAGGCGGACGCAACCATGGCTGGCGCGGCGGCCAAGCTGCCCGACCGAGTAGGTGCCGTGGATCGCGTAGCCGCCGCGGAAGAACATGGCGTGCGGCATCGGCGAGCCGTGATACTTGTGCGAGCGCCACATCGGCGCCATCAGCCCGACCCGGAAGTTGCCGTTCGGCGTCACGTAGCCGCTACGCGCCGTCGAGACCGGCCAATCGTGCGAGAGCGCGCCGTTGACGTAGACGCGCATGCGCTGGCGGGACTGGTCGACCTGAGCCACGATCCCGGCGCTCGCCGGCAGAGTGAGGGCAAGGCAGAGGAGGCCGCCGGCGGCGGGGAGGGCGGCACGGATCTGGGGCACGATGAAGCTCCGGCAATCAAGCAATCCGGCCGATGGACGACACCGTCCGGCGTCGATGTCGACGCGACCGCTACGACTTCAGTGCCCCCTGTACTCTGCCGCGAAAAGGCCGTTTTTCCTGGAGGAACAGGTTTTTGTCACGGGTTCGGCGTGTGGAAATACTCAGCCGCCGTTGAGGCTTGGAGCCAACTTCGCTAGCCTCCGGCAAAATGGGAGGGTGCACGGCAAGCGTGCACGGGCGAAATCATGGCGCAGGCGATGCACGGTTCGACGAGCGTGGCGGGGACCGCGAAGGCGGTCGCCCCGGAGCCCTGGTACAAGGTGCTCTACATCCAGGTGCTGATCGCGATCGCGCTCGGCATCCTGCTCGGCTACGTCGACCCCGGCTGGGGCAAGGCGATGAAGTGGCTTGGCGACGGCTTCATCGCCCTGATCAAGATGATGATCGCGCCGATCATCTTCTGCACCATCGTGCACGGCATCGCCTCGATCGGCGACCTGAAGAAGGTCGGTCGCGTCGGCCTCAAGGCGTTGATCTATTTCGAGGTCGTCTCGAGCTTCGCGCTGCTGATCGGCATCGTCGTCGGCGAGGTCGTCCGGCCGGGCGCGGGATTCGGCGCCGACCTGTCCAAGCTCGACGCCAAGGCGGTCGAGAGCTACGCCAGCAAGGCTGCCGCCGACTCCACCATCGCGCACATCCTGGGCCTCATCCCCAAGAGCTTCTTCGACGCGATGGCCACCGGCGACCTGCTCCAGGTGCTGCTGATCTCGATCCTCACCGGCTGCGTGCTCACCGGAATGGGCGCGAAGGGCGAGGCGATCACCAACGGCATCGACGCCGCCGGCCAGGTGTTCTTCCGCATCATCGGGCTGATCGTGAAGCTCGCCCCGATCGGGGCCTTCGGCGCGATGGCCTTCACGGTCGGCCAGTACGGCATCGGCAAGGTCGTCGACCTCGCCTGGCTCGTGGGCACCTTCTACACCACCTCGCTGCTGTTCATCTTCGTCGTGCTCGGCGGCATCGCGGCGTTCTGTGGGTTCTCGATCTTCAAGTTCCTCGCCTACATCAAGGACGAGCTCCTGATCGTGCTCGGCACCTCCTCGTCTGAGACGGTGCTGCCGCACATGATGACCAAGATGAAGCGCCTCGGCGCCTCGGACTCCGTCGTCGGCCTGGTGATCCCGACGGGTTACTCGTTCAACCTCGACGGCACCAACATCTACATGACGCTCACCACCCTGTTCCTGGCGCAGGCGGTGGGTGCGGACCTGACCTTCGGCCAGTACGCGACGATCTTCCTCGTGGCGATGCTGACCTCGAAGGGCGCCTCCGGGGTCACCGGCGCCGGCTTCATCACCCTGGCCGCGACGCTCGCCGCGATCCCGGGCACCCCCGTCCCGGTGGCGGCGATGACGCTGGTGCTGGGCGTCGACAAGTTCATGTCCGAGTGCCGCGCCCTGACCAACCTCATCGGCAACGGCGTCGCGACGATCGTCGTCTCGCGCTGGGAAGGCGAGCTGGACAAGGCCAAGCTCAACCAGGTGATGGCGCACCCGATCTCCATCGGCACGCACATCTCCGACGAGACGCCCGAGCCGATGACGGTCCAGAGCGGCCCGGCCGCGCCGAAGATCGCCGCCGCGGAGTGAGCGGGTCGCGCACCGGGGCAATCTTCCGCCTCGGCATCGATCTCGGAGGCACGAAGATCGCCGGCATCGTCCTCGATGTCGGCGGTTTCGTTCTGGCGGAGGCTCGGGTGCCGACGCCGCGGAACGACTATGCCGGCACGGTGCGGACGGTCGCGGAGCTCGTCGCCCGGCTCGAGGTGGAGGCCGGCTCGCCCTGCACCGTCGGCGTCGGGATGCCGGGGGCGATCTCGCCGGCGACCGGCCTGGTGAAGAACGCGAACTCGCACTGGCTCAACGGGCGGCCGTTCGGCGCCGACCTCGAAGCCGCGTTCGGGCGTCCCATCCGCATCGAGAACGACGCCAACTGTCTCGCGGTGTCCGAGGCGGTGGATGGCGCGGGCGCCGGGTCGAGCCTCGTCTGGGCTGTGATCCTCGGCACCGGCGTCGGCTCCGGCATCGCCTGGGATCGCAGGCCGCTCGCCGGCCGCGGCCGCATCGCCGGCGAGTGGGGTCACAACCCGCTGCCGAGCCCGGACGACGACGAGCGGCCCGGGCCGGCCTGCTATTGCGGGCGCCACGGCTGCATCGAGACCTGGGTGTCGGGGCCGGCGCTCGCCGCCGACCATGCC
>NZ_VRUX01000051.1:0-15840 GCF_008039885.1 Methylobacterium sp. WL103 | reverse complement strand
CGCGCCTGGCTCGCCGCGACGCCGGCCGCCGGCCGAGCCTGATCCGAGTTCCCGTGCCGGCCGGGCTCCGCCGCGCATCCCCAGCCAGAGGACTTGAAACCATGACCCGCTTCCCTGCGGCGCGCCCGCGCGCCCGTGTCTCGCTTACCGCCTGCCTCGCGACCTGCCTCGTCGCGTCGCCCGCCCTCGCCGCGGCGGCCCCCGCCGTCGTGCTGCCCTGGGGCGAGTGGGTCGTCGCCTTCGCCACCACGGCGCAGGCGGTGCTGATGCCGCTCCTCGTCGCCCTGGCGACCGGCCTGATCGCCCGGTTCGCGCCGCTCCTGAGCTACGTGCTGTCGAAATCCGTGGTCGAGGGCATGGTCCGGCGGGTCACGGACTATGCGCTCAACGCGGTGTCCGGGGCCGCCAAGGGGCAGGTGCTCACCGTGCCGGTGGGCTCGGCCGTGATCGCGGCCGCCGTCCAGTGTAGTATGACTCAAAAATTTGGTTCTTTTCGCAATTTCATTGCTCCAATGGAGCCATAATTCTATTTCCTCCCATGATTGTGACAGCGACGAATAATTCAAAACGAGATTTTCGGTTGAGTTATAGGTTCAGTTTCTGCCTGCAAACAGCTGCGCACTTTGAGGAGTGATGGCCGTGTCCCACAGCGTGGTGTAGCGTTTTGGAAGCCACCACGATCATCGGCTCGGGCCGGGAGGATCAGGCTGCCAGTCTGCCTTGACCAAAGTTGGGGCGTGAGACAGCCCAGCGGGGGACCGTCGAGTTCATCCACAGGCAAGCCGATAGGATTCGAAAGGGAGCTTGCGGTTTGTTCCTGATTCGTTCTACCTTTTTTTTATCGCCTATGAAGCAGGCGATCTCCTGAAGCCGACGCCCGCCGAGCGCTCCGACTCCGTCGAGCCAGCCGCGTCGCTGCATCCGATCCAGCCATCACGCTGACGGCCGGCGCCGCTGCCCGGCCGTGGGAGATCATGCCATGTCGCCGACCTCGACAACTTTGAACGACCAGCATCGAGACGCCAAGCCGTCAGACACGCTCGCGCGCGCCTTCCTTCGAACCCTCACCCAGGAAGAGCGCAGAAATCTCAAACTTCTCCGCGATGTCGGGTTCGGTCTCGGCCACGACGATGAGGCCGACGATCCGGTCGAGCGGATCCTCGCCAAGACTGAGGGCGAGAAGAAAACTGAGCACGTGCCCATCCCCGCGGATCTCGCGGCGGTAGCCGTCCTCGTCGCTCGGGCGATCGAGGCGGAAGTCGGGCTCGTTCGTCGCCTGCGGCGAGAGGCGCCGGTCGTGGTGATCACCACCCACCTGCCCGATCTCGTCGAGCCGGTTCGAGACGTCCTCGAGAAGTGCGCCTTCCGGCCGGGCGTCAAAGCGATGGACCTGAGCGGCAGCAGGGCTGTCGCTCTGAAATCGACGCAGGCTGGCCTGCTCATCCGAGACGGCTCGTACAAAGAACACAGACCGGATGTCGGGAACCTCACGATGGCCTCGGCACTCCACGCGCGCGTTCCTATCGTCGGATGCGCCCCCGATCCGATACGCCAGCTGCCGCGTGATCTTATGCGCGCTGCAGAGCATCGGATCGTGCTGCCCTGCCTCGATCAGAGCGCACTCGACCTCGTCATCGAAGCGGTCACCGGGGGATGCCCGACCCGGCGCATTGATCCCGAGCTTGTTCGCACCCTCGACATCGCCGATCTGCCGATCGCATTCCGAGGAGCCGCTTCGCCCGATGCCTGTATCGATGCGCTCGCCAGAGTGACGGCAGCCAAGGCCGACTACCTCCAGACGGGGCCTGCGCTGGAAGACCTCGACGGGTATGGTGCGGCCAAGGATTGGGGCCTCGCACTCGCGACCGATCTGCAGGCCTATCGTGTCGGTCGCCTCGCCTGGGCCGACATCGACAATCGGGGCCTGTTGCTGTCGGGCCCTCCCGGCGTCGGCAAGACCAGCTTTGCCCGCGCTCTGGCGAAGTCCGCCCGTATTCCGCTTGTGGCGACATCGGTCGCGGAATGGTGCGCATCGGACTACCTCTCCGGCACCCTGCAGGCGATCCGCCGGGTATTTGCGCAAGCTCGAACCCAGGCTCCCTGCATCCTGTTCATCGACGAGCTCGATGGCATCTCCGACCGTGCACAGATCCGCGGCGATCACGTCCAGTACTGGACACAGATCGTGAACCTGTTCCTCGAGCTGCTCGCCGGCGTCGAGGAGCGGCCGGGCGTGGTCGTCGTCGCGGCCACCAACCATCCCGACAGGATCGACCCGGCCGTGAAGCGGGCAGGACGGCTCGATCGGGAGATCGCGATCGAGCGGCCGGACACGACGAGCCTCGCCAAAATCTTCCGGCATCATCTCGGTGCCGACGAACTTGCCGACGAATCGTTAATGCCGCTCGCCCTGGCCGCTCGCGGCAAGACGGGCGCCGATGTCGAAGCGTTCGTGCGCCGCGCCAAGGGCTCGGCACGTCGCGCCGGGCGCCGGATCGGTCTCGACGACGTCTTGGCTGAGATTCGTCAGGGGCGACTCACGATGGCCCCGGAGGCGCGGTGGCGCACCGCGATCCACGAGGCAGGTCATGCGATCGTAGGTCGGGCGCTCGGCTATGGAGCGATCGTCGACCTGTCGCTTCATGATGGCGGAGGGGAAGCTCAGTTCGAGATGGATGGCTCCGCGACGCTGCCGCAGCTCGAGGCGGTCCTCGCGATGCTGCTGGCTGGAGGCGTTGCCGAGGAGATCGAGCTTGGCGCTGCCTGCATCGGCAGTGGATCCGGCCCAGGCTCTGATCTCGCCCAGGCGACGACGATCGCGCGGGACATCGAACTTCGGTTCGGGCTCGGCAGGCTCGGACCGTTCTACGTCGAGCCCTCGGACAGCCACCTCTTTCTCGTGAACGGCCTTCTCGAGGCGGTAACCGATCGCCTACGACGAGCTCGCGATCGATCCCGCGCTGTGCTGGAGGCACGAGCAATAGAACTGCGGGCTATCGCCTCGGAGCTTGCGGAAGCCGGATACCTCTCCGTCGTGGACGTTGACCGGATCATGCCGATCCACGCCGCTTCTGCGCAAACCGAGCGCATGCCTGTTCCGGCCCTAAACCGAGGAGTTGCGTGATGTTCTCGCTGCCTCCCGACGAACCTGATCTCGGGGACCTCCAGCCTCTGGTCGCGGCCATCGCGGACCTCTGCGAGATCCTGGATGGCGATCGCGAGGCCGTCATCGAAGGCTTGGCCGACATCCTGCGGCGGCGCATCGAGTTCGAGGCCTTGAAGCGGCGCATGAGCTCGCCATAGGTGTAGATCGGTGCGCAAGGCGGACCCACCCGTCATTCGCAGCTAAGTATTTGCGTCAGTCAGTATTTATTTGACCGATTTGGGTTCCGTCTCTGCACTGATTGGTGCCCAATAGGTACCCGCTGCATGATTAATTCTTAAAAAATTGCAGCATGTAGGATGGCAATGGAGCGTGGGGACAGCTTGGACGCCGATCCACAGTCTGTCGCCACCTTAGGCCTAAGCCCTCTGCTAAGTAGCTTGATTGGCCAAAGTCCAGCTGAGTTACTCCCAGGGCCTCCGGAGGTAGATCCGTTCTACCAGTCTCCTCGATCCATGAGGGCTGACCTCGCCGGCAAGATGGGGATGCGCGTGAGCGTAGGGGCTCATACCCATTGAGCGCTGGGAGAGACTTCGAAGGGCCTGGATGCCGATGACCGTCCCCTCATAAGAGCCCGTCCGAGTAATGCTCTCGACGGCGAGGCCAGAGGGTGATTCACTCGGCTCATGTCCAAGGTGTTTCGATCCTGGAATGTGGATCAGGGCTGGTTGCTGCCGCCCTCGCTGCACGAGTTCGTGCCGCCCGGGCACATGGCGCACTTCGTTCGCGACACGGTGCGGGAAGCGCTCGACCTCTCGGCCATCCTCGACACCTACACCGAGGAGCGAGGCTACCCACCCTACCATCCGGGGATGATGGTGGCACTGCTGCTCTACGGCTACAGCCGCGGCCTGTACTCGTCGCGTCAACTCGCTCGGGCCCGCGAGGAACGGGTCAACGTCATGGCGGTGACCGGCCTGAACCGGCCAGACTTCCGCACCATCGCCGACTTCCGCAAGCGCCACCTCGTGGCCCTGTCGGACCTGTTCGTGCAGGTGCTGCGCCTGTGCCGCGCGGCTGGTCTGGTGCAGTTCGCCCACGTGGCGGTGGACGGGACCAAGGTGAAGGCCAACGCCTCTCGCCACAAGGCGATGAGCTACGGACGCATGAAGACGGCCGAGCCGGCGCTGGCCGCCGAGGTCGACGCCTGGCTGGAGCAGGCGCGCGAGGCGGACGCGGCCGAGGATGCGGTGCAGGGCGCGAACCGACGGGGCGACGAGACACCGGACTGGATGGCCGACAAGCAGCGACGGCTGGAGACGATCCGCGCCGCGAAGGCCGCGTTGGAAGCGGAAGCGGTCGATCCGCCCACCCCGGAGGACGAGAGCGGGCCGGGTGCGTCCTCGGGCATGCGCTGGCAGGGTCGACCCCTACGTGGTGAGGACGGCGGTCCGCCAGATCGGGCGCAGCGCAACTTCACAGACCCGGACAGCCGCATCCTGCCCACGCGCGACGGGTTCGTGCAGGGCTACAACGGGCAGATCGCCGTCGATGCCGCGCATCAGATCATCGTGGCGCATCGCCTCGTGACGAACGCCGCCGACGCCCGCGCCCTCGTGCCGCTCATCGACGACGTCCGCGCTCATCTCGGGCGTAAGCCGTGCGAGGTCTCGGGCGATGCAGGCTTTGCCAACGAGGCGAACCTGGCCGCGCTGAAGCAGCGGCGGATCACCGCCTATCTGGCTCCGGGACGGGCGCGTCACGGCGAGGCGGATGCGGCCGGTCGTCGGACGCTGACAAAGACGCCCCTGATGCGTGCGATGGCCGCGCGGCTGAAGCAGGCTGGCCGCCGGAGCCGCTACCGCCTGAGGAAGCAGGTCGTGGAGCCGGTGTTTGGGCAGATCAAGCAGGCCAGAGGCTTCCGGCAGTTCTTGCTCCGGGGCCTCGATCAAGTCCAGGGCGAATGGGCGATGATCTGCACCGCCCACAACCTCCTCAAGCTGGCCGAGGTCGGGCGCTGAGCATGACACAGGCTGGATCGCCCTGATCTCAACCCCAATCTCAATTCGCAAACCCGTTACTCAGACGGGCTACTAGTCTTCAAGGATAGGCGTGCCGCCGGTTCCGTTCGAAGGCCTGCTCGCAGGCCTGATCGAACAGGGCGCAGGGGGGCCTCTCGCCGTTGGGCTCCGTCAGCATCGGCTGACCGCCAATGTCGCCCAGGGAATGTTCCTGCGAATAGCGGGAGCGCGGATCGAAATATGGATCGCTCGTGTAACTGCTCATGAAGGCACCGCCCGCTGGCTGTTCGTTCCGGGCCAGAGCAGAAGTGGCCCATTGCGAAAGGATCGCCAGAGCCGCGAGGACGCGGATGGGCTGTCTCGACATCGGGAACTCCGAACGCGCAAGCCTGCCAAGCCGGCGGCGACGGAGAACGGTGGCTAACAAACCCTGATCAGGCAATCGAATAAACATTTGATCGCTAAAGTAAAATACTCGCTTTTAATTTTAATTTATTAATTAAATATTTGGCTCTTTTGCGCTTTATCCGTCCCTTCGCCTCACGGGCTAGTTGCTCCCCACCTTTTAAAGGCTGTGTGGCGATTTTCTGTTTCAAAATATTTTTAAAAAATCAATCGCGAATTCATTCGTAAGACCTGTCATCCGGCTCTATCTAGCGGTGTACTTACTTCGCTTCGCTCGAAGACCTCCAAGTAGCGCCTTTCCTCTGTTCGTCCGAGCGCGCTTCAGGCGCTGGCCGCATGGTGGGTTGTGCCGGGAAGCCCGATTTATCGATGAATCTTGTTCGGTTCGCCCTGAAATTCCGCAAGAGCTTCTACGTTTTGGCGATTTTGATGGCGTTGGGCGGCGTCGGCGCAATCGCCGTAGCGCCGAAGGACGTGCTGCCCTCGGTCGACATTCCCGTCGTTGTCGTGGTGTGGACCTATAGCGGTCTCGACGCCACCGACATGGTTCAGCGCATCACGAACTACAGCGAGTTCTCGCTGTCTAGCAACGTGAACAACATCAAGCGAATCGAGTCGACGTCCATCCAGGGTACCGTGACCGAGCGGATCTATTTCGATTCCGCCGTAAGCATCGACCTCGCCATGACGCAGGTCGATTCCGCCATGAACGCCATCCGCTCGCGCATGCCGCCGGGCGTGCAGCCGCCGGTGATCATGCGCTTCTCGGCCTCCTCAGTGCCGGTGATCCAGCTTGCGCTTTCCTCGGGCACGCTGCCGCTGACCAAAGTGTTCGATTACGCCCAGTACCGCACCCGCCAGCGCCTCGCCCAGGTGCCGGGCTCGACCTTGCCGTCGCCCTATGGCGGCGCCCCGCGCCAGGTGATGGTCGATCTTGACCTCGCCGAGCTCCGCGCCGTGGGCATGACGCCGCTCGACGTCACCAACGCGGTCCTCAAGCAGAACCTCGTCGTCCCCTCGGGCCTCGCGAAGATCGGTCGCCAGCAATACACCGTGCGGCTCAATTCGAGCCCCCAGCTCGTCGATCAGCTTAACCGCATCCCGATCAAGGTCGTGAACGACCAGCCGGTGCTCCTGCGCGACGTCGCCCATGTCCGCGACGGCTCGCCGCCGCAGACCAACATCGTCCGCGCCGATGGCGAGCATTCCGTGCTGTTGCAGGTGCTGAAGAACGGCTCGGCCTCGACGCTGGACGTAGTCAACGCCGTGAAGGCGGCCCTGCCGGACATCCGCGCGGCCTCGCCCAAGGGCCTGTCGATCACGCCGCTCTTCGATCAATCGGTCTTCGTTTCCGACGCCATCGGCGATGTCGTACGCGAGGCGGTGATCGCCGCTGGGCTCACGGGACTCGCCATCCTCCTGTTCCTGGGCTCGTGGCGATCGACACTCGTGGTCCTCGTCTCGATCCCGCTCTGCATTCTCACCTCTCTGTCGGTGCTGGTGGCGCTCGGCCAGACCATCAACGTCATGACGCTCGGCGGCCTCGCGTTGGCCGTCGGCATCCTCGTGGATGACGCCACGGTGGCCATCGAGAACACTTACCGGATGTTCGAGGAGGGCTATCCCTTCCGCCGCTCGGTGCTGGAAGGCGTGGCGGGTATCGCCAAGCCGGCGCTGATCTCGACACTGGCTATCTGCTCGGCCTTCTCGGCGGTGTTCTTCCTGACGGGCGCCCCCCGCTACCTGTTCGTGCCACAGGCCGAGGCGGTCGTCTTCGCGATGCTCACCTCCTACCTGCTCTCACGCACCCTTGTGGCGATCCTGATCGACGTCCTCGTCGCGCCGGAATATGCAAGACATCATGGTGGGGCGACTCCTGCGCTGGAAGTCGGCCCGCGCCGCCGCTCGCTCCTGTCGCGCCTCCTGGCGCCGCTTGCGTGGCTGCTGCGCTTTCCACTGCGTGTCGCCTTGGCATTCCGCGAGGCCTTCGAGCGCGGCTTCGCACGATTCCACGCTGGCTATGTCGGGTTGCTCGGTGCGGTAATCCGCCATCCGAAGCGGGCGCTTGCCGGGGCAGCCTGTGTCTTCGCCGTGACGGCGGGGCTCTTTCCCTTCATCGGGCAGGACTACTTTCCGCAGATCGAGTCGAGCCAGATGACGCTGCACATCCGCACCCGGCCGGGAATGCGAATTGAGGAGGCGGAGAAGACTTTCGCGCAGGTGGAGGACATCGTCCGGCAGGTCGTCCCGAAGGACGAGCTAGGCCTCATGCTCGACAATATCGGCCTGCCGGCGTCGAACTACAATTACGCGTTCATGGACGCATCCTTCGTCGCCTATAACGACGGACAGATGCTCATCAATCTCAAGGGTGAGCACAAGCCAATCTCGTTCTACGAGCGGCGTTTGCGGAAGGTGCTGCGTCGGGCGTTTCCTTCGGATGTCTTCTATTTCCAACCCGCCGACATCATCACGCAGATTCTGAACTTCGGCACCGTGGCGCAGATCGACGTGCAGGTCTCCGGCCGGCACGACGCCAAGGACCTCGCCGTCGCACGCGCGCTCGTACGCCGGGTCGCGGCGGTGCGGGGCGCGGTGGACGTCCACCTCCACCAGATCGTCGATGCGCCGCAGATGTACGTGAACGTCGATCGCCGGCTCGCCTCGGAGATGGGGGTGAGCGAGCAGACCATCGCCCAGAACCTCAACGTCTCCCTCTCCGGCTCCTTTCAGGTCAGCCCCAACTTCTGGGCCGATCCGAAATCCGGCACGCCCTACCAGCTGTGGGTGCAGACGCCGGAATGGCGCAACGACGACATCGCTCAGCTGATGAATACGCCAGTCTCGGTCCACGGCACCGGAGACGGCCAGCCGGGCATCCCGATCCTGCTCTCGAACATCGCCACGATGCAGCGACAGCCGGAGCAGACGGTCATCAACCACGTCAACACACAGCCGACCTTCGACATCCTCGCCAATGTGCAGGATGCCGACCTCGGAAGCGTGCGCAACGCGGTCGAAAAGATCGTCGCGGAGGAGCAGGCGACCTTGCCCGCCCCCGACAAGATCCATGTGCGTGGCCAGATCGAGAGCATGGAAGGCGCCTTCGCCCATATCGAGGTCGGGCTCGGGATCGCGTTGGTGGCGGTCTACCTGCTGCTCGTCCTCAATTACCAGACCTGGGTCGATCCCTTCGTGGTCATCGCTGCGCTGCCGCTCGCCTTCTGCGGCATCGTGATGAGCCTGTTCCTCACCGGCACGACCTTCTCCATCCCGGCCCTGTTCGGGGCGATCATGTCGGTGGGCGTGGCGAGCGCGAACTCGATCCTGCTCGTTACCTTCGCCAAGGAGCACCGGGAGGCCACGGGCTGCTCGGCCCCCGAGGCCGCGCTGATGGCCGGCAACACCCGGCTGCGGCCGGTGCTGATGACCGCCTCGGCCATGTTCCTCGGCCTGATCCCGATGGCGATCGGCTCGGGCGAGGGCTCGGAACAGAACGCGGCGCTGGCTCGCGCCGTCATGGGCGGCATCGGCATGGGCACGCTCTCGACGCTGCTCTTCGTACCGCTCCTCTACACGCTTCTCCGCCGCAACCCGATCAAGCCCCTTGAGGACTATTGATGAGCCCGTTCATCGAATCCGACGCCGCCGGGAACGACGCCGTGGAGCGGGCGCATGCCCATGCGGTCGAGATCGATCCCCTGCGGCGGGATACGGAGGGCGAAACGCTCGCCCACGCGCACCTTCCCCCGCCGCGCAAGCGCCCGTTTCTGATCGCGCTTCTGGCGCTCGGCAGCGCCCTCGGCCTGGGCGGCTGGCACCATTGGCAGACCTACCGCACGTCGTTGGAGACGCAGGAGGACGTCATCAGCTTCGTACCGACCGTCCGCACCGTGCCGGCCGCCGAGGACGACGAGCCGATGAGGCTGACCCTGCCGGGACAGACCGAGGCTTTCGACCACGCCGACATCTTTGCCCGCGCCACCGGCTACATCGCCGAACGCCGGGTCGATATCGGCTCCCGGGTGAAGAAGGGCGACCTCCTCGTGCGCATCGCCGCCCCCGACCTCGACCAGCAGAAAAACCAGGCCGAGGCACAGCTCGGCCAGCTTGAGGCCCAGCTCCACGTCGCCCATGCCGACGTGGAGCAGGCCAAGGCCAACGTCACCCTCGCCAACGCCACCGACGCCCGGACGTCGACGCTCGCCGGCCAGGGCTGGGCCTCGAAGCAGACTGCCGACCAGACCCGGGCGCAGATGCTCACCGCCACCGCCGCCCTCACCGCCGCCGACGCGAAGGTGAAGGTGGCCGAGGCGAACATCACCGCCCAACAGGCGACCGTCGACCGGCTGCGGACGCTCACCACCTTCGAGAACGTGACCGCGCCCTTCGACGGCATCGTCGTGGCGCGCATGGTCGACGTCGGCGACCTCGTCCATGCCGATCTCGGAAGCGGCGCGTCACTCTTCTCGATCGAAAGCACGGACGTGCTGCGCGTGTCCGTCCAGGTGCCGCAATCGGCGGCGGTCCACATACGCGACGGTGTCCGAGCGACGGTTCAGGTAGCTCAGATGCCGGAGCGGAGTTTCGAGGGCACGGTCTCGCGCAGCTCCGTAGCCCTGCGCTCGTCGGTGCGGACCCTCGACACCGAGGTCGACGTCGCGAACCCGGACGGGGCGCTGCGGCCGGGGCTTTATGTGAACGTGACCTTCGCCGTGCCCCGCGCCCATCCCGGCCTGCAGATCCCCTCCGAGGCACTGATCTTCGATGCCGCTGGAACCCAGGTCGCCGTGGTCCAGCCCGACGATACGGTGAAGCTTCATCCGATCACGATCGCGCGTGATCTCGGCACGACCCTTGAGCTGCGTTCCGGCTTGAAAGGCGGCGACACCGTCGTCCTCAACCCCCCCGCCGACCTGCGCGACGGCAGCCGCATCGTCCCGAAGGGCGGCGTTTCTTCAGGGGAACCCGCTGCCAAGCTCTCCGTGCAGGCGAGCGCGGAGTGACGAAATGGCCGACAACAGCACCTATGCGATAAGCTTTGCCGACGATATGACGCACGCCCCGCACCCCGATGGCACGCCATTTGACACCGACCGCGAAGAGCATAAATCCAGCGGCCCAGCCGAAGCGCCGAGCCTGAGACAGGCTCAGCGTATCCATAATAAAAAGGATAAAAGGATGGCCAACGTTCTCGTGGTGGAGGATGATAAACGTGTCGCGGCCGAAATCGGATCGGCACTGACGGAATACGGATTTCGGGTCGATGAGGCCGAGAACGGATCGATCGGTCTACGTAAGGCGATGGATGGTGACTTCGATGTCATCGTTCTCGACCGGATGCTGCCGGAGATCGACGGCCTCGCCCTGCTTACCAAGCTGCGCGCCGCCAAGGTCTCGACTCCGGTCCTGATCCTGAGCGCCCTCTCGGCCGTCAACGAGCGCGTGGACGGGCTGCGCGCCGGGGGCGACGACTACCTCGCCAAGCCCTTCGAGTTCATCGAGCTGACCGCGCGGGTCGATGCCCTTGCCCGGCGCAAAATGGCCGCCGAGGCGGTGAGCGAACTCGTTGTCGGCGACCTACAACTCGACTTGATCGAGCGTGTTCTCCACTGCGCAGGTCGGGAGATTGAGCTTCTACCGAAAGAGTTCGCGATCATCGAGTTCTTGATGCAGAACGCGGGCGTGCTGGTGAGCCGCAAAATGATCTTCGAGTCAGTTTGGGGCTACAGCTTCAATCACCAGTCGAGCGTCATCGACGTCCATGTCGGTAAGATCCGCAAGAAGCTCGACCCCGATGGGCTGAACCCGCGCATCCATACGGTGCGCAACACCGGCTTCATCCTCCGTGCGTCTGCTTGAGGTCCGCCGCACCAGCGGGTTCCGGGTGGCGTGCCTGTTCTTCGCGACGTTCGGAACTGCCTCCCTCGCACTCTCGGGCTTCCTCTATCTTGACACCCGCAGCTACGGCCGCAAGGCCGCGTTCGAGTGGGTTGGGTGGGAGTCGAAGCATCTCCTGAGTCTCGCGCCCCACGCCCTGCGCGAGCGTATCGATGCCTCGGAGGATTTCGCCGAAGGCGGGCGCCCCCTCGTGCTGTTCGGACCCGACCACGCTCACCGCGCAGGGGCACAGATCCCGTTTCCTGAAACGGCCCCGGTCGGCCGCCCGTTCATCCTGACGCAGCCGGCGGAGCACGGGTCGCGCACCCTGTTCAGTCAGTTGAGCCGCCTTCAGAGCGGCGAATACGTCCTCGTGAGTCGCTCGGCCAAGGATCTGGAAGCCCTCGAGAAGGCCCTCGTCGAAACCTTCGTCTGGGGCATGGCCGCCACCATCGTCATCGGCTTCGTCGGAGCAGTGATCTTCGGCGCCGGATCGCTTCGCCAGAACGACGCCATCACCAAAGCCGTCGAGCGCATCATGCGGGGCGACCTCAGCGAACGCCTACCGACGCGGGGCGTCTCTGCCGACCTCGCGCACCTGACCGGCGTCGTGAACGACATGCTCGATCAGCTCGAGCGGCTGATGTTGGAGATCAAGGGCGTCAATGAGAACATCGCGCACGACCTGCGGACCCCGTTGACGCGAGTGGTGGGCATCTTGGAGCGGTCGCTCCGCAAGGCCGACAGCGTCGAGGCGTTCCGCATCTGCAACGAGGATGTCCTGGCGGAGATAAAGGACATCGTCATCCGCTTCTCCGCGCTGCTGCGTATTTCGGAGATGGAAGACCGCATGCGCCGCTCGGGCTTCACGGAGCTCGACCTCGCCCGCCTGCTGGAGGATGCGGTCGAATACTACGAGCCTCTGGCCCTGGAACGGGATATCGAGCTCCGCTGGGAGCGGCCCGAGGAACCCTGTTCCGTGGAGGGCGACCGAAGCCTGATCTTCGAAGCGGTGAGCAACCTGATCGACAACGCCCTGAAGTTCACACCCGCCGGTGGCGAGGTGAAGGTGGCGCTGATGCGCGATCCTCCAGGTATCCGCATCGACGATACGGGCTGCGGCATCCCGGTCGACGAACTCGGCGCGGTGCGGGAGAGGTACCGGCGCGGGGCGTTGAAGACGGGCAAGAGCGGCTTCGGCATCGGGCTCAGCCTCGTCGATTCCATCGCCCGGCTGCACAGCGCCGCGTTCGACATCGCGAGCGATGCAGGCGGCACCCGCGCCACCTTGGTGTGGAAGCCGGCCGTAACGGCGGCAGGATCCCTCGCTCTCGTCGCGACCCCAATCGCTTGAAGCATCCTCCATCGAGCGATCGCCGATTCGACGAACGACAATGCGGCATCACGAAGGGTAGAGCATTTCCCGTGATCCGAGGATGACGGGAAATGTTCTACGCGGGTGAAGGAGCCGAGCCTCGTGGTTTCAGTAAGCGTCGCCGTAGGCCCGGCGCTGGCGCGACCGCAGGTGGCTCCATTGGCGGTCCGTGGGGATCGATCCGACGATGACCGGGCGCTGCGCTGCGAGCGAGCCGCTCGCTCCTTCTGCGTTCCGCCACATGCCGCCGGAACGGTCGTTGCCCTGTGCGTAGGCGTCGGCGTCGAGGCCATCGCCGCTGGTGCGGATGACGAGTTTCGGGTCGATGGGCTGCTGCGTGTCCGCCGCAGAAGCAGCGCCGGACATCAGGATGGCACCAAGAGAGCAGGCCAGAACGAACGTTTTCATGGTCAATTCTCGTATCGATGGCGTCGCTCGCTGGCGACATGCCATCATAGTGTATCCGACGCTGTATAAATTCAACGTTTTATCAAGTAATAAAATTTTCGACTTGAACTCCGGATTTTAATTTGAAACGAAACTTTAATTCCATTTTAGTGCCAAAGAAAAAGCCGACCGGTTGCCCGGTCGGCTGAGTCTTAGGGTCTGAAGCTTTTGTTCAGTGTCGATCGGCCCCGGTACCTGGACCTGTCGGCTCTGAAACTAAGCGCCTGTTCTGCCGGCTGTGCACTGAATCGCCGAAGAACTATGGTATTTGTAGCAAAACCGCAGTATCAAACAATGAAAATAAATTTTATCATTTAATACCGATTTATCGATTTGGAAACAACAAAGCCCGGCCAGTTGGCCGGGCTTTGTCGATCCTGCGAAGGGGAAGAGAAACCAGAAATCCTTCCGTTCTCCACGGATCTAGGAAAACACCCTGGTTGATAGTTGTGCGGCTCTTTTACCCGCCCAGCCGGTATCAGCGTTGGCGGAACAGGCTCAGAAATCGCGCTGAATACGGAAACGGACCTGGGCCGCATCCTGCGAACTGATGTAGCGCAGGGAGCTCTTGGAGATGTCGGGGGTCACGCCGCTGTTAAGGGCGGTTCGAATGTATTCGCCCTCGACGCCGATATCTAGGTCCTTTACCGGGGTCCAGATTAGGCTGGCGCCCGTGACGATCTGGTTGTTGCCGCGCAGGACGGGGCTCGTGGCGAAGGCTAACGCATTTGCCGCATTAGCTCCGCTTGGCGCGAAACCGAAACCGAGGGCGCCGAGTGCGTTGCGGCCCCGCGTGTTGTAGTCGATCTGCGCGTAGCTACCGAAAACTGCCGAGCGCCAAGTTGGCGACCAGTAATGCAGCAACGAGGCGACGGTTGAGAACGAAGTAGAGAGTTCTAGCTTGCCCGTCGATGGGTTCAATACAGCATCGGAGTAGTATTGCAGGAACGATCCTCCACTCACCGGGGCGGCAGCGAGGGCATCGTACGGCGCCGTGTAGTTGGAGATGCCTGTGTAGCTCATGGCGCCCTGGCCATAGGCGCCTTGAAGGTAGAAGGTGTCCCCCGGGGCGATGAAGGGCAGATTGACCTTCACGGCGCCTTGCACCGCAAACCCGTAGTCGCTGGATGCGCGGCCCGTCGGAGCGATGCCGAGCCCTGCCGTGGCGGTCGCGACACCCGCGACCGTGCTGGCGGCGTCGCCGGCGTTGATCTCGTGCACGGCTGCCGACAACTGCGCCGACCCCCAGGGCTGATCGATTCGAGCGACGCCGACGAAGTCAGGAAGGCGGCTCTTCTGCGTCACGTCCACGAAGGCGACGGTGCCCGGCCCTACGATGATCGGGGCGAGGAACGTGGACGGCGTAAAGGGGTTGAAGGCGTTGCTATAGCCTGCAAATCCGCCCGCCGCCGTGAAGGCCCCAGCGGCAGCGCCGGTGCCGAAGATTGGAAAGCGTCGAAAGGTCGGATCTTCCATCGAAGCCGTCAGGGTGATGCCGTTGCCGAGCACCGCCGAGTAGGCGAGCAGGTTGGTGCTGTAATTGTCCGAACCGGCGGTGCCTCCGATCAACTCGAAGTCGTGGGCGTAGAAGTCGAAGAAGGACGATGCGCGACCGGCAGTGAGGCCGGCGAACTGGATAAAAGCCTTGTCGGCATTCACGAAATCCTGCGTCCGGCCGAAGGCGTCCGCGCCAAGGCCTGGGAAGGCCTGCCCCTCGCGCTGGCGGGAGGCCGAAGTAACGAAGGGGCCGCTGCGGGAGGCGACGTCAAGGCGCAGGAACGCGCGCAACGTGCCGTAATCAGTCTGCGTGCGCGCATCGAGGTTCAATCGGAGGAGGCCGACATAGCCCGACACGTCGCCACCGCTTCCCGTGCGGACCTTGCTGGCCTGATACAGGTAGTCGTATCGTGCGCGCCCCGAGAGGCGGATACAGGTGTCGCTGCCAGGAATGTAGAAGAATCCCGCACCGTAGGCGGTGCAGACGCGGACATATTCGACAGGGACTGCCTTTTTGACTGGAAGATCCGCGGCGTGTGCGCCCCCTCCGATGGCTAACAGGGCCGAGGAATAAAGCAGAATCGTCTTGAGGTTTTGCATTGTGTCCCCACATCCGACGCCATTAGCGCCCGAGCGCCAGCATCGACCCGAATCGGCGCCCAATCGCAGTCCTCGTTAGTAGAAAGGACTATCGTTGCAGTTTTTTGGTGGCTTGGCCGCTTATCGGTCGGCAGCTTGACTATATATTTGGTTGCATTTTTCGACAAATAAAAAGTGATTTATTTAAACAACCGTATTTCGATTTTTAAATAGGATTTTAATTTTATAGCGGGTTTGATTTTATGAGTTTGAAATGGATACCATCTTCCCCGTCATCAGAACGCCGATACCGAAACATAGAAACCGAGAGAATAGATGATAATCGATGCGCATCTTTTGAGATGCTTCGGCCAATGCTTGGACGGCCCTGCGGTCAAGACGGGAGTAGATCTCGTTCGCGGTCGCCAATCCTGGAATTTTCTGGGTCAAGGATTGCTTTGCCATAGCTGTCGACAGCGGATCAGGCAGGTCAGAGGGTGCTTTCCAAGCTCTTTCGGCTCCCGGACTGATGG
>NZ_VRUX01000519.1:0-3033 GCF_008039885.1 Methylobacterium sp. WL103 | reverse complement strand
CCGGACGGACCGGTCGGGACGCCATGGACGCTGACAGCAACGATTTCGCGCGCCGCGAGGGCGAGGAGGCAATCGCCCTCCCCGAGCAGGCCGTGCCGGCGACGCTGGCGAGCACGAAGGCGACGACCGCGTTCCAGCCCGCGAGCGAGATCCCGAGCACCTTCATCGCCGCGACCGAGCAATCGACCACCCTCGTCGTCTGGAGGGCGTTCAGGAAGTCGCCGACGGCGGCCGGGTTCGCGCCGGTCCCGCCACCGCAATCGGTCGGCCCCGGCCAGAACCCCCATTCCGCGCCGGCATGGTAGGCGCCGAGCCCGGCCCCGTAGAGCAGGCCGGCCGCGGCCAGCCCGAGGGCCAGGCGCGAGAGCCGCTCCGGCAGGAAGAGAGCCAGCAGGCTCAACGGCACGGCGGCATAGTAGGGCAGGCGCTCGGTCAGGCAGAGCTTGCACGGCGCGTAGCCGTAGCCGAACTGCAGCACGAGGGCGGCGCCCACCGTGAGCACGGAGCCGATCAGAAGGCTGAGCGCGGCGCGGCGCAGGCGCAGCAGGGCGGCGTAGCTCATCTAGAGGATCACCTTGAACAGGACGAAGCCGAGGACGATCACCGCGACCGAGATCGCGACGACCGCGTTGAGGTGCCGGTCAAGCACGCCGCGGATCTGGACGCCGTAGCGCCCGAGCAGCCCCGCCAGGATGAAGAAGCGCGCCCCGCGGGTGACGATCGACAGCAGCGTGAACCAGAACAGGCTGTAATGGGCGAAGCCCGAGGTGATGGTCACGAGCTTGTAGGGGATCGGCGTGAGGCCCTTCAGCAGGATCACCCAGTGGCCGTACTCGGCATAGGATTGCTGGAAGGTCGCGGCCTTGTCCTGCAGCCCGTAGAGGCGGATCAGCCAGGTTCCGAGCGAGTCGAACAGCAGCGCGCCGATGGCGTAGCCGACGAGACCCCCGAGCACCGAGCCGACCGTGGCGATCAGCGCGTAGAACCAGACCCGGTCGGGCCGGCTCACCGCCATCGGCACCAGCATCGCATCGGGCGGAACCGGGAAGAACGAGCTTTCGGCGAAGGCCACGGCACCCAGCACGTAGGGCGCCGACGGCTTGCCTGAGAGCGCGAGTATCCACTCGTAGAGGCGGCGGATCATCGGGACCGTCTGCATCCGGTTCGGGGAGAGGGCGCCCTTTGAGCACAGCCGGCCCGAACGCACCAGCGTGCCGGCGCACGCGGCGCGAGCCCGGAAAGGGCTTGGCCCGACCGCGGAACCTGTGCGAAAAGGCTCCCCGTCGCGGGTATGGTGGAACTGGTAGACGCGGGCGACTCAAAATCGCCAGCCGCAAGGCGTGGGGGTTCGATTCCCTCTACCCGCACCAAAAGTGTCATATCCGAAAGCGGCCCCGATGCCTTGCCGGGTGTCAGTCTCCGCTTCTCGATGACAAATTCAGATTTTGAAGTTGGGGCGATGCAGTCTCCCGACGCTCTCAGGAAGCGGTTGGTCGCCGGCCGGTCACTTTCGGCCTGTGTTGCGTTCGTCGTCGCGAGCGAACAGTCTGTACGGCGATGCTGACGGTCGCGGGCTTCGAATGGGATGGGGGCAACTGGCCCAAATGCGGCCGGCACGGCGTTTCGAAGGGTGAGATCGAACACGTCATCGCGTCCGCGCGTTTCGTCGTCGACGATCCGAGCCCGATCGAGAAACGCTTGCGAACGGCCGGCCGGACGGAGGCAGGGCGCTTCGTGTTCGTGGTTTTCACGCTGCGCCAGATAGATGGTCGGACCATGATACGACCGATCAGTTCGCGGTACATGCATGCGAAAGAAGTGAAGAGCTATGAAGACGCCATGGCCCGTGCTGACGACAGATGACGAGGCAGAGCGCTTCGTCGCAGAGGCGGACCTAACCGAATACGATTTTTCGGCGATGGTTCCGGTGCCGTTCGCGTTCGAGACGAAGGCTGCGGCCTTCAACATGCATATCCCGCAACCTCTGCTCGACGCCGTGAAGGCGAAGGCCAAGGCGAAGGGAATCCCCTTCACCCGCTACGTCCGCATGCTGATCGAGCAGGACGTGGGGCGTACCTGACCCTTGGTCCCTTGGGCTATTTGCCTTCGAGGAACCGACGGATCCAGCCTCCGACCCGGTGCCGGTCGTCCGGTGCGTCGAGGGAGACGAGCGCGGCCCGTGCGCGTTCGGGGTCGTCCTGCGCCTCCGAATGGCCGGCGATCAGCGCGCGGGTGTAATCGGGCTCGAATTCCGGGTGGAACTGCACCGAGAGCGCGGCACGGTCCTCATAGGCCAGCATCGCGTAGGGGGTGAAGGCGCTCGCCGCCAGCACCCGGGTGGCGGGCGGAGCCTCGACGACCTGATCCTGGTGGAAGGCCGCCACGGCGATCCGGTCCGCGTCGTCCATGTACGGCGCCCGCTCGGTCACCGCATAGCTGTGGAGCCCGAGCCCGCGGCCCTTCCCGGAGCGGACCGCGCGGCCGCCATAGGCCTCCGCCATGACCTGATGGCCGAAGCAGATGCCGACCAGCGGCTTGCCCGGTGGCAGCGCGCGCAGGAACCCGATCAACGGCGCGATCCAGGGCAGCGGATCGTAGACGCCGGCGGCCGAGCCGGTGACCGCGTAGCCGTCGAAGGCATCCGGGTCTGTTGGTAGCTCGCCGGCGCGCACGTCGAGGATCGTGGCGGCATGCGCCGGGCCGATCATGCGCGCGGTCATCGCGCCGTAGGACGGGAAGCGGGCGAGCCGCGTCGGCGGCGAGCCGGCTTCGAGGATGGCGATGCGCACGGGCTGACCGTTGCTATGGGCGACAGGCTCGGCATCGCGCCGTTCACAGCGCGATGCAACCGCCTCAGGCGGCGCGTGCCCGCCGGAGGACCGCGCGCGGGCCGACGGCGCCCTTCAGGCGGATGTCCATGGCGTTGCCGCGCCAGACGATCGCGCGATGGGTCCAGGCCGCGCACCAGACCAGTGGGATCAGGGCGTCGCGCAGCAGGAAGCCGACGAGCAGCCGCGGCGCGTGGAACCAGCC
>NZ_VRUX01000518.1:0-3035 GCF_008039885.1 Methylobacterium sp. WL103 | reverse complement strand
CCCCCCCCCCTTTTTTTTTTCCACCCACACCCCGCCACCCCCCATCGGCCCGGGTCGGGGGGGCTGGTATTTTTTTATCGCGCCCGACACCCAGACTTCGCCGCGGCCCAAGCCCGCGGCGAAGCCGGCCCCCGTCTCGGTCGACCCGAACCTCGTCGTGATGGGCGAGTTCGGCCGGGCGCAGGGGCTCAACGGCGAGATCCGCCTGAAATCCTATACCGGCGACCCGCAGGCCATCGCCGGCTACGGCCCGCTCGTTTCGGCCGACGGCCGGACGTTCGAACTCACGAGCGTGCGCCCGGCTCCCGGGTCGTCGCCCGACCTCCTGGTCGCGCGCGTCCGCGGCGTCTCCGACCGGACCGGCGCCGAGGCCCTGAACCGCACCCTCCTCTACGTCCCCCGCGAGCGCCTCGGCGAGCCGGATGCGGACGAGGTCTTCACCGCCGACCTCGTCGGGCTGCCGGCGATCGACGCCGCCGGCACGGTGATCGGGACCGTCGTCGCGGTGCCGAACTACGGCGGCGGCGACCTCCTGGAGATCAAGCCCGTACAGGGGGGCGCCACGGCGCTCCTGCCCTTCACAAAGGCCTTCGTCCCCGACCTCGACGTCGCGGCGCGGCGCGTCGTGGTGGCGCCGCCGGAGGATTTCTTCGTGCCCGCCGGGCCGAAGCCCGCGGACGATCCGGGCTGAGCGAGACCGGCGTCCAGCTTACGATTCGAGCAGCCCGCTCAAGGGGGCCGTGACCGTGCAGGTGACCCCGCTCTCCGGGTAGGCGAGCCTCACCGTGCCGCCGATCGCGCCGACGAGGCCGCGCTCGATCAGGCGGGTGCCGAACCCCTTGCGGGTCGGCTCGACCACGGACGGACCGCCCTGCTCGCGCCAGAGCAGGTGGATGACGGCGCTCCCGTCCGCGCGGTCGCGGCCCTCGACCTCCCAGCGCAGGACGACGCTGCCGTCCGGCACCGAGAGCGCGCCGTACTTGACCGCGTTGGTGGCCAGCTCGTGCGCCATCAGCGCCAGCGACAGCGCCGCCTTCGGGCCGACCGCGAGGTCGGGCCCCGAGAGCCGGAACCGCTGTGGCCCGCCGTCGTCGTGGATGCTCAGGGCGCCGCGCAGCACCGCCTCCATGCCTGCGCTCTCGCTTTCGCCGGAGAGCAGGATGTCGTGAGCCTTGCCCATGGCCACGAGGCGGGCCGACAGTGCCTCGCGCGCCGCATCCAGGTCGGTGACGTTGCGCAGGGTCTGCGTCGCGATCGCCTGCACCAGGGCGAGCGTGTTCTTCAGGCGGTGCCCGAGTTCGTGGTGGAGGATGTCCTGCTGCTGCGCGGCGCGCTTGCGGTCTTCGATGTCGCCGACCGCCACCACCGCGCCGATGGTGACGCCGTTGGAATCCTTCACGGCCTCGCCGATGATCTCGATCCAGCGACGCGACCCGTCGGGCCGCTGGTAATGCGCCTCCAGCTCGGCGTGGTCGACCTCGCCGGCGGTGATGCGGGCGAGCGGGTAGTCCCCGGGCGGCACCGGCGACCCGTCGGCCCGGTAGGCGCGGTAGGCGCCGTACCCGTCCCGGTCTTCGGCTTGCACGGTCGGGTGGCCGAGGATGCGCTCCAGGCGCGGGTTGCCGAACACGATCCGTCCGCTCGGCGCCTCCGCCAGCAGGATGCCCACCGGCATGGTCTGCAGGACGGTGTCCAGCTGCGCCTGGTTCTGGCGCAGGCGCCGCTCGGTCTCGTTGCGGCGGGTGATGTCGAGCATCGCCCCGATCATCCGCACCGCCCGGCCGGCGTCGTCGCGGATGATGTAGCCGCGGTCGATCACGGCGGCGTAGCTGTCGTCGCCGCGCCGGAAGCGGTACTCGTCGGTCCAGGTCTCCACGGTGCCGTCGATCGCCGCGTGGATGCTGCGGGCGATCCGGTCGCGGTCCTCCGGATGGATCTGGGCGAGCCACCACGCGCCCTGCGGCACCACCGCGCCGAGGTCGTGGCCGTGGGCGAGCGTCAGCGCCTCGTTCCAGCGGACCTGGTCGGCGACGAGGTCCCAGTCCCAGATCGCGTCGGTGGTGGCGCGCGCCGCCAGGCGGTAGCGCTCCTCGGTCGCCTTCAGGGTGAGGTCGGCGGCCTTGTGCTCGGTGATGTCGCGGACCGAACCGATGAAGCGGACGGCGACGCCGTCCTCGACGATCGCGCGGCCGCGGGCCGCGAGCCAGCGCTCGACGCCGGTGTCGGCCGCGATCACGAGGTGCCCGCTGCCTGGCTGTCCCGGCAGCTTGCCGTCCAGCCAGAACGGCAGCCCGTAGCGCCACAGGCCGCTGTCGACAGCCATGCTGCGGCCGGGGCTCAAGGGTGCGCCGGCCGCACCCGGCGGACCCAGGGCCGCGTCGACGACGGGCTCGATTCGGAAGAAGATGTAGGAGGCGTTCATCCGCATCAGGCGGCGGGCGTGGTCCGGGTGCGCGCGCAGCCACGCGGTCCAGCGGGCGAGGCTGAGGTCGTTCAGCGCCAGGTGCCCCTCCCCCACCAGCAGCTTGCCGATGGAGGTGTAGGGCCGGCCGTTCTTTCCGTCGTAGAGCACGCGGATCGCCGTGCCGTCGGGCAGGCGGACGCGGCCCGAGCCCTGCACCTGCAGCACGAACAGGTCGACGGCGTCGCGCAGCCACAGCAGCGGATGGGTGCGGGCGGCGATCGCCCCATCCTCGATCGCGGCGCGATCGGGATAGGGCTCGAACCCGGCCTCCCCCTGCCGCCCGGCGCGAAGAGCCGGATCGAGGCCGGGACGGGTCTCGCCGGGGCCGAGGGTCACGAGGTCGTCGGGACGGGCGAGCACGGCGGCCGTGTAGCCGGGGCCGGGGGTCAGCGATCCGTCGAGCTGCGGCTCGAAGTAGCCGGTGAGGAACCCGGCCCTGCGCTCGGGCTCGGTGCCGTCTGCCGGGCGCACGACCCGGTAGGCGGAGAACCGCTCGCGGAAGAAGCCCTTCGCCTGATCCGGTGCGAGGGCGGCGGCGGCCGTGCAGGCGGCGGCGAGGTCGGCAGGAGAG
>NZ_VRUX01000517.1:0-3035 GCF_008039885.1 Methylobacterium sp. WL103 | reverse complement strand
GGCCCGACCCGCGCGGCGCCGGTCGGCCTCAACCTGCGCACGCCCGATCGCGGCGCGAGCCGCCTCGGCCTCACGCCGCTGGAGACCCCCGGCAGCGTCGACATCATCTCCGGCGAGACCGCGCGCTTGCGCGGGCAGGACACGATCGCCGAGGCCGTGACGCAGAACGCCACCGGCATCACCACCATCGCCGCGCCCGGCAACGGCAACGGCGCCTTCACCAGTCGCGGGTTCTCGGGGCCGAACTCGATCCAGCAGCTCTACGACGGCACGCGACTGTTCGTCGGCGCCAACACCGTGACCTTCCCGTTCGACACCTGGAACGTCGAGCGCATCGAGGTGCTGCGCGGGCCGGCCTCGGTGCTCTACGGCGACGGGGCGATCGGCGGCGTGATCAACGTCGTGACGAAGAAGCCGACCTTCACGCCCGTCAACGTGGTGCGGGCCGGGGTCGGCTCGGACGGCATCGCGCGGCTCGCGCTCGATTCCGGCGGCCCGATCGGCGACGCGGTCGCCTACCGCCTCAACGTCAGCGGGAACCGCGCCGGCGGCTGGATGAGCCCGGAGGGCGACTTCCGCAACCTCGCGATCTCGGGCGCGCTCCTGCTGCAGGCGACGCCCGACCTCGCCTTCACCCTGAGTCACGACCTCGGCTACCAGGAGCCGGCGCGCTACTGGGGGACGCCGCTCGTCGAGGGGCGCATCTTGGACCGCATCCGGTTCAGCAACTACAACGTCCGCGACTCCAAGATCACCTGGGCGGACAACTGGACCCAGTTCAAGACCGAGTGGACGCCGAGCGCCGACGTCACAATCCGCAACACCGCCTACCGGCTGCAGAGCCGGCGCCACTGGCTCGACGTCGAGACCTACGCCTTCAACCGCACCACCGGCCTGGTCGACCGGAGCGACTACACCGAGATCTACCATCAACAGGAGCAGGTCGGGAACCGGTTCGACGCCGCGTTCAAGGGCACGCTGCTCGGCTTCCGCAACGACTTCCTGGCCGGCTTCGACGTGAACCACGTCGACTTCCGCCACACCAACAACTTCTCGACCGTGGGGTCCGGGCTCGTCACCAGCGTGCCGCTGGTCGGCTACGATCCGGGGCTGTTTCCGGTGAACGGCCGCGCGAGCCCGGCCTACGCCACCAGCACCGACCAGGCCTCGGTCTTCGCCGAGAACCGGCTGATCCTCTCGGACCGGCTGTCGTTCCTCAGCGGCGTCCGCTTCGACGCCTCGAACCTGCAACGCGAGAACCTCGTGAGCACCGCGCAGTTCGAGAAGGCCTACCAGGGGCTCGGCTACCGCTTCGGGCTGGTGTTCAACCCGACGCCGGACACCGCGCTCTACGCGCAGGTCGCCACCGCCACCGACCCGGTCAACAGCCTGATCACGCTGTCGCAGTCGCTGTCCGGCTTCAAGCTCTCCGCCGGCGAGCAGGTCGAGGTCGGCGCCAAGGGCGTGTTCTGGGACGGCCGGGGCGAGTGGACGCTCGCCGGCTACCGCATCGTCAAGGACAACCTGATCTCGGCGGTGCCGGGCCAGCCGAACGTCGCGACCCAGGTCGGGCGGCAATCCTCCACCGGCGTCGAGGCCGCGTTCTCGCTGCAGGTGACGCCGCTCTGGCGGCTCGACGCCAACCTCGCCCTGCTGCGGGCTCAGTACGACGCCTTCGACCAGACGGTGGACGGCGCGACCGTCTCCTACGCCGGCAAGCAGCCGATCGACGTGCCCGAGCGCGTGGCCAACCTCTGGGTCAACTACGCCTTCGCGCCGCGCTGGGAGGCGCGGGTCGGATTCCAGTATGTCGGCGAGGTGTTCAGCGACTTCGGCAACACCGCGCGGCGCCCGGCCTACGGCCTGGTCAACCTCGGCCTCGACCATCAGGTCACGCCGGCCTCGCGCCTGTCGTTCCGCGTCTTCAACCTGTTCGACAAGGTCTACGCGATCAGCGGCAACGCGGTGGACGGCGTCGGCACGAACTGGCTGCTCGGGCGCCCGCGCTCGGTCGAAGTCGCCTTCACGACGGCGTTCTGAGATGGCGTCCTCCGCACGCGCGTTGGCGAAGGCCGGCAAGCGCTGGCTGCATCTCGGCCACCGCTGGCTCGGCATCGCCACCGGCCTGTTCTTCGCGATGTGGTTCGCGAGCGGCGCGGTGATGATGTACGTCGCCTACCCCACGCTCACCGAGCCCGAGCGCCGCGCCGGCCTGCCCGCGATCGCCTGGGACGCGGTCCGGGTGGAGCCCGACGCGGCGCTCGCCGGCGAAGAGCGCTTTCCCCGGGGCTTAAGCCTGTCGATGCGGGGCGCCGAGCCGGTCTACCGCGTCGTCGGATGGGACGGCGCACGCCGCGCCGTCTCGGCGGTCGACGGGCGCCCGATCGGCCCGGCGACGCCCGACGAGGCGCTCGCCGTCGCGGGGCACGATCCGCGCAGCCGGCACCCGGCGTTCCGCGAGACCGTCGTCTACGACCTGTGGACGGTGCACCAGCGCTACGACGCCGCGCGCCCGCTCCACCGCATCGCGCTCGGCGACCCGGAGGGCACCGAGCTCTACGTCTCGGAGCCGACCGGCGCCGTCGTCCTCGACACCACGCGGCACGAGCGGTTCTGGAACTGGTTCGGCGCGGTCCCGCACTGGCTCTACGTCACGCCGCTGCGGGCGAAGGCCGATCTGTGGCGCATGGTGATCCTGTGGGTGTCCGGGATCGCGGTGGTCTCGGGCGTCACCGGGTTCGCGCTCGGGCTGGTGCGGCTGCGGCTCGCCCGCCGCTATCCCTCCGGCGCGGCGACGCCCTATCGCGGCCTGGCGCGGTGGCACCATGTCGGCGGGCTGGTCGGCGGCTTGGCGCTGCTGAGCTTCGTCGTCAGCGGCTGGCTCTCGATGAACCCGAACCGCTGGTTCTCCCCGTCTGCGCCGACGCAGGCGATGCTGGAGCGCTACGCCGACGCGCCCGGCGCCCGCACCGGGCTCGACCTCGCATCGATCCGCGGCCAAGCCTGCGCGGCGGCGGCGGAGGTGCGCTTCACCT
>NZ_VRUX01000516.1:0-3041 GCF_008039885.1 Methylobacterium sp. WL103 | reverse complement strand
CCGGGGTCGTCGTCATCGCGCCGACGCGGGCGAGCGCGCCGAGGTCGGCATAGGTGCCGGCGGCCCCTTGCGTGTCGAGGGAGGCGCCGATCGTGCCGGCGAGGCGGTAGGCTGCGCGAATCGCGGCGACGTCGGCGTTCAGGCCGGCGAAGACCGGTGCGTGCGCGGCGGCGAGCAAAGCGGCGGCGGCCGCGATGGCGCCCTCCGCATCGGTCGCGTCACCCTTCACCCAGGCTGTCATGCGTCCTCACCCGAACCGTTTCTTGAGGCGTCGCAGATCGTCGCCGTAAGACCGGGGAGGACGGCGGAAAAGCCGTCGAAGCCGGAATGGCCTGCCCGAACGGGATGCGATCCCGCCCAGGCGGCACTCGGAATGCCTGCGCTGGAAGGCACGTTTGCATCGCTCGCACGCCGCAGGCAACCCTTTGCCCGCGATTTGCGGGCGCCCGGCTCCGTCAGGCGGTTGCCCGGCGGGGCGCCTCCATGGGAGAAGCCGGCTTCCGCGCGGACCATTCCTGGAGGTTCGGAGCGACGACAGGGCGAGGCGGCGTGGCGAAGGCGGCAGGCATCGCGGAAGGCATCGACATGTCGGAATCCGCCCGCAGCCCATCCTGGGCCGCCGCGTCGCGTTCCGTTCGCGTCCACGCGCCGGCGCGATTGCATTTCGGGTTCCTCGACCTGCATGGCGGCCTCGGCCGTCGCTTCGGCAGCATCGGCCTGGCGATCGACGCCCCCGCCGTGCGCCTGACCGCGACCGCGGCCGAGACGCTGAGCGTCACCGGGCCGGAGGAGGCGCGCGTGCGCGGCTACGTCCAGGCGGCGGCGAGCCATCTCGGCGTGCCGGAGGCGGTGGCGATCCGGGTGGGGGAGGCGATCCCCGCCCATGCCGGCTTCGGCTCCGGCACCCAGCTCGCGCTCAGCGTCGCCGCGGCCCTGGCGAAGCTCTCCGGCAAGCCGTTCTCGGCGGAAGACTTCTCGAACGCGCTCGATCGGGGCAACCGCTCCGGCGTCGGCCTGTCGGCCTTCACCGAGGGTGGCCTCATCGTCGACGGCGGACGCGACGCCACCGGTGCACCACCACCGGTGATCGCGCGGCTCTCCTATCCGGAGGCGTGGCGCGTGGTGCTGATCCTGGACGAGAGCGCCACCGGGATCCACGGCTCGCGCGAGCAGCGCGCCTTCGCCGAGCTGCCGCGCTTCCCCGAGCGCCAGGCCGCGGAAATCTGCCGGATCGTGCTGATGCAGGTGATGCCGGCCGCGGTGCTCGCCGAGCCCCAGGGCTTCGGCGCCGGCATCACCCAGATCCAGCGGCTGATCGGCGACCACTTCGCTCCGCACCAGGGCGGCCGCTACGCGAGCCCCGCCGTCGCCGAGGCGCTGCGGACGATCGCGGACCAGGGCGTGGCCGGCTACGGCCAGAGCTCCTGGGGCCCGACCGGCTTCGCGCTGATGCCCTCGGAGGCCGAGGCGAACGCCCTCGTCGCCGGGCTGGCGCGGCCGGGCCCGCTGCGCTTCCTGATCGCGCGCGGCCGGAACGCGGGCGCCGAGATCGCGGACGCATGATTCGTCACGCCTGAACCGTTACGCTTGACCACGAGCCGCGATTGCGACTCACACCGACGTCGAACGACGCTCCTCGCACCAGACAGGGAAACGCCATGGCCCGCTCGATCCTGCACATGCTGACGCCGCTCAAGCACATGAGCCCGTTCGACGTGAACATGGCCGTGGATGCCGGGTTCGAGACCATCGTCACCTACACCGACGTGACGCTGCCCGACGTGGTCTCGCTGACCCAGGACTCGATCTTCTCGCGCGCGCCCGGCGACGGCGCCCGCACCGGCATCTTCATCGGCGGCAAGAACGCCGAGGACGCCCTCGACATGATGGACCGGGCCAAGAAGGCCTTCGTGCCGCCCTTCGCCAACCACCTGTTCGCCGACCCGGCGGGGTCCTTCACCACCGGTGCGGCGATGGTGGCGCAGGTCTCGCGGGCGCTGCGCGAAAAATTCGGCACCGGCCTGAAGGACAAGCGCATCGTCATCTTCGGCGGCGCCGGCGTCGTGGCCTACGTCGCCGCGGTGATCGGCGCGCTCGAAGGCGCGAAGACGGTGATCGTCGGGCACGACGGCGAGGAGCGCGTCTCGAAGATCGCCTTCACCATGAAGTGGCGCTTCGGCATCGAGGTCGGCGCCGTCGACGGCACCACCCCGGACGACCGCCGCAGGGCGATCGCCGACGCCGACGTGATCCTGTCGGCCGGCCCCGCCGGCATCCCGATCCTCTCGGCCGAAGACCTGAGCTTCGCGCCGAACCTGCTCGTCGCCTCCGACGTCAACGCCGTGCCCCCGGCCGGGATCGCCGGGATCGACGTCAACGCGGTGGACGTGGCGCTACCGGTCGGCAAGGGCGTCGGCATCGGCGCGCTCGCGGTCGGCAACGTGAAGTACCAGACGCAGAAGCAGCTGTTCGGGCGGATGCTCGCCTCGGAGACGCCGCTCTGCCTCGATTTCCGCGACGCCTACACCCTGGCGGTCGAGGTCGCCGGTTGACCTCGGCATGGCCGGCGACGCGGTCCTGATCGCGGCGCAATCCGGCCGCGCGCTGGCCGAGGCCGCGCGCCGCGCTGGGCTCCGCCCCTTCGTCGCCGACCTGTTCGCCGATTCGGACACGCTGGAGCTGGCCGAGGCGCATCGCCCGCTGGAGGGCCGGTTCGCCACAGGGCGCCTCGGGGCGGCGGTGCTCGCGAGCCTCGACGATCTGTCGGCGTTGGCCGGAGGCAGGCCGATCGGCGTGATCCTGGGAAGCGGGTTCGAGGCGGCGCCGACTCTGATCGACGCGATCGGCGCGCGTCATCGCCTGCTCGGCGCGGCCGCCGCCGCCGTCTCGGCCCTGAAGGACCCGCTGCGCTTCGCGGCCCTCTGCCGAAGTCTCGACATCCCCCATCCGGCGGTGACGCTGGCGCGGCTAGAACGAACGCGGGCGTTGCCTGTAGAGTATTCAACAAAACGAGCCCACGAAGCCGGAGCCGATGGCGGATT
>NZ_VRUX01000515.1:0-3073 GCF_008039885.1 Methylobacterium sp. WL103 | reverse complement strand
CCCCGCGTCGTTTTTATCACGCACACGCCGGCATACGCCTCCGGGTCCGGGCTCGCGGGCTCGGCGATGTGTCTGCGCGAACGGGGTGGGGGACGCCTGCTCGGGCGATGTTTGCTCGGACGGGGCCTGCGGCCGCCCGGCGGACCAGTCGGGGAAGGCTTCGAGCAGCGCTTCGCGCCAGCGCTGCCGGGCCTCCGCGCCGAGCGTCGGAGCCGGCTCCTCCGCCGCTTCGCTCGTTGCCGGATCCGTCGAGGCGACCAGCGCCTCGGTGATTGTCGGCCCGCGCGGCAGGCCGCCGAGGACGACGCTCCCGGAGACCAGGGCGGCGATCGCCGCGACCGATGCCGCCCTCAGGGCGAGGCGCCGAAGGCCGGCGTTCGAACGATGGCGTTGCGCCGGGAACAGCTGTTGAGCGGAAGGGGCTTCTGCGAGGGGGTCTCGGACCATGAGGACGACGCCCGTTTCGATACGGATGCCGTCGATCCCGAGCCGCTGTCGCCGGACGCGTCCGTGCGTGCGGTCGGACCGGCACCCTCCCGGCCCGATCGGCCGAGAGGGCAAAAGGCCCAGCCCGCCCGGCTTTTCCGGGGCGGGATTATGGTTGACCGAGGATGAATCGTGGCGGTTCTCGGCCCTGATTCATCGCTTCGGCGGTGCGATCAGGCGCTGGTCCTATTCGCCGTCGATCTGCCGGCCCATCTGCGCGATCGCGCGCTGGTACACCGTGGCGGCGTTCCAGCCCTGGAGCGCAGCGAAGTTCGGCTCGCCGGGCTGGTAGCCGGCCCCGGCCTGCCAGCCGTGGCCCTTCAGGAAATTCGCGGTGGAGCTGAGCGCCGCGCCGACGTTGTTGAGGTCGCCGGTCCCGTAGGTCAGCACGTTCTTCGGCAGGAACTGGGTGTGCCCGACCTCGCCATGCGCCGCGCCGCGGGTGCTGGACGAGAGCATGCCGCGATCGACGAGGGTGAGCGCCGCATAGAGCTGGTCGGTGAAGTAGGCCGAGCGGCGGCAATCGTAGGCCAGCGTCGCCACCGCCGACAGCGTGTTGACGTTGCCGCGCACGGCGCCGAACCCGGTCTCCATGCCCCAGATCGCCAGGAGCGGCCCTGGGGGGACGCCGTAGCGCTGCTCGATCTGCGCGAACAGGGCCGCGTTCTGGCGCTTCAGCGCCCGCCCACGGGAGACGATCGTGGTCGCGCCGCGTTTGGCCAGGAACTGGTCGAGCGAGAGCTTGAAGCTTTTCTGGCCGCGATCGGCCGAGATGGTGGCCGTGGAATAGTTGGTCTCGCGGAGCGCCGCGAGGCTCGCGGCGCTGGCGCGGCCCTGGGCCTCCTGGGCGAACTGAGACTTCCAGGCCTCGAAGCCGGCGGCCGAGTTGCCGCATTGGGCCGCCTCGGCGCCTCCGGCGAGACAGGCGAGCGCCACCGCGGCGACGGCCGCCAGTGTGCTGCGGCGCTTGGTGTCGGTCACGGAGATCTCCATCGCAAAGGCGGGGTCGGGCTGGGAAACGCGGCACGGTTCGGCCAGAACGGCACCGGGCCGGCTTTCCGGATTGTGGCTCGCTATGTAGCGGGCGATGCCGCCGGACATAACCCCAGGTTCGCCACCGAGGACAAGTTCATGAAGGTTGTTGCAGATCTGTGCATCGTGCCGATGGGCGTCGGCCCCTCGGTGTCGTCCTACGTCCGCGAGATCAAGGCGATCCTGGAGACGAGCGGGCTGAACGCCGAGATGCACGCCAACGGCACCAACATCGAGGGCGAGCTCGCCGACATCTGCCGCCTGATCGAGCTGTGCGAGGCGCGCCTGACCGAGCTCGGCGTGCAGCGCGTGTTCTTCACGATGGCGTTCTCGTCGCGCCGGGACAAGGCGCAGACGATGGCCGACAAGCTGACCGCGGTGTCGTAGCCCGGTCCGGACTTCCTCGCTCAGAGGTAGTGGCGAAATACCGTCTGGCCCACCGTGGTCTCGTGCTCCGCCGACATCAGGTCGGCCAGGCAGCGATAGGCCAGGAGCAGCCCGCCGGCGAAGGCGGCGAGCGCCAGGAGGAGGGGGCTCGCCAGGGGCGTCGCGGCGAAGGCGAGGGCCACGAGGACGACGGGAAGGTGCAGGAGCCGGGTCGCGGTCGTCATGTGTGCTGCCTCGCCGTCGTCAGGTCACCGATCGCACCGACGGTTAAGCACCGCGGATTGCACGAATGTTTCCTGCGCCCGACACTGCCGCGGCGTGGTGCTCCAGCGCACCTTGGCGCTCCGCGATCGGCACTTTCCTGCCGATCGCGGAACGCCGACGGCGTTGCGATCCCTACTCGTCGTCGTCCGGCTCGCCGCGATAGCGCCGGCGCGGCGCGTCGTATTCCTCCGATCGACGCGTCGGACGGTCGTAGTCGCGGTCGCGCCCGCGGTAGCCCGAGCGGTCGTCCGCGCCGTAGCCGCCGTATCCCCCGGAATTGCCGCGGCGGTTGTCGACGAGTTTGGGCGCATACCAGCAGCTCTTGCGTTGGCCGGGCGCGGGATCGCCGAAGGTCTGGGTGTTGCAGGCGATGACGCCGCCCTGCGGGAACGGGCGGCCGTTGGTCTTGCCCGGCACGCCATAATACACGTTCGTCGGATGCGGCATCCGGCAGACGCCGCCCTCCTGCGCACAGGGGATCGTGTTCACGGTATCGAGCTGCGCCTGCGCCGGGGAGACGCCGGCCGCGAGGAGCCACACGGCTCCCACTACGATGCCCGCCGGAGCGGTGTTTGCCTTGCGCACGCTATGTCCTCCCTCTTCGGTCGACGGACCTGCCGGTGCCGAGTCGGCGGCCTGCCTACCACACCGCGCTGCCGACGCGCACTGGCCGACGAGAGGCGTGCGCCGACGGAAGCGGATGGCGGATCCGACGCGATCGATGGAAGCTGGGTTGGAAGTCGAGTGCCGAGCGAACGCGAGACGATCAGCGGTTCGTGGCGGAGGGAGCGGGATGAGCCGACACTCATCATTTTCCCTACGCCGTCAGCGCTCTCGATCCCAGGGCTGACGGGTAACACCGTGGGTCTGCCCGTCAAGCGGCGCTGGCCCTGCCACGCGGGCG
>NZ_VRUX01000514.1:0-3075 GCF_008039885.1 Methylobacterium sp. WL103 | reverse complement strand
GGTGCGAACAAAAATCCAGGGCTATCAACCCCAAACCACCTTGCCCGTCTTGGAGAACCGTGATACCGAACCAACCACTCGGTGGTCCGCCTCAGCGGTGGGAGGCGTCTAAGCCCGCCCAGACCCCTTGTCAACCCCGAACCCGACACCAAGGCCAGACCCGAAACCGACAACACCGCCGACACAAACACCAGGCCACCCGGCTCACGCCAGCTGCCCCTTCGCTCGTCATGTCGGTGGTCCCGAACCAGAACCGCGTCGCCGCCGCCCCCGTTCGATGAACAGGGGTATACGGACACCCACGCAGCCCGTCAACAGGCGAAATGGAACTTTTGCGGATTTTCACGACAGAGACATGACAGAGGCTGGAAGGCGGCCCCGAGTGGATCGTCGCGCATCTCTCCTGACGGATGGACCTGATCCGACGGATCGATGAGTGGAAGCGCGCTCGCGCACGAGGCGCCTCAATCTCGACATGCTGCCCTTCGACATGCTCATGTCTTGGCGGCCCTTGAAGCCGCCCTCCTCCGACAAGGCGCTCTTGGTGAACCGCGACCGTCTCAAGATCGGCGAGGCCGGCGGCCCGCGGACCCCGCCGGGTCATGCCCACGGGATTCAGCCGGCCCTCGACCTGCTCGGATCGGATGCGACGCGCATCGACCGCCGCGAGGTCAACCTGCGCTGGCTCTGCGCCTCGGCGCTGACCGGCCTCACCGGCGCGGCGCTGATCGGGGCGGCACTGCACGTCTCGCTGCAGGGCGAGGCCTCCTTCGCCGCCATCCCGGAACGGGTGAGCGTGGCGCCCCGGCCCCAGCCGAGCGAGGGCGGCACCAACCTCGCGCGCAAGGGCGACCGCCTCGTGCGCAACCTGATGATCGCCTCGGCCAAGCAAAGTTTCCGCTCGCCGGTGACGGTGCGTCTGGGGGACCGCGAGATCATCAAGGTCCGCCCCTTCGTGCGGATCACCACCGCGCTGTCTATGTCGACCGGGGTGTTCGCCGGCGACATCCCGAAATTCGATCCGATGAAGTTCGTTTCCGACGAGCCGGTCGAGCGGGCGCCTGATCCCGGCTCCGCCGACGCGCCCGGCGCGGAGGTCAGCGTGGTCAAGCGCGACCTCGCCGACGCGACGGTCGAGGCCGGCTCCGCCGCGCTGTCCGACGACGACGTGACGGCGCAGGTCGAGGAGGAGCGCCGGATCTCGGCCGAGGCGGGCCGGCGCACCGCGATCCCGATCGCGCCGCAGATCCTGCTGTCGCGCACCCTGCAGGGCGCGCCGACGCCGGACTTCGCGGGATCGCCCAAGACCGCCAACGACGGCAACCCGTTCAAGTCGATCGAAGTGCTGGTCGTGCCCGAGAACGTGACCAAGCTCGCCAAGGTCGAGTTGCGCCCCAACGAGACGCCGATCGTCGAGGAGCGCGACCTCGCATTGAAGCGCGGCGACACGCTGGAGGCCGTGGTGCGCGCCACCGGCTTCGCCTCGGAAGAGCAGATCCGCGGCATCGTCACGGCGCTCGGCGGTAGGACCAAGACCGGGGCGCTCGCGGAAGGGCAGCAGTTCCGCCTGCAGATCGCCCCCGGCGCGAAGCCCGGCGACCCGCGCCAAGTGACCCGGGTCGTGCTCTACGGCGAGGGCGGGATCGAGGGGATCGCGGCGATCAACGATCGGGGCGCCTTCGTCTCGGTGGCCCCTCCCCCCGAGGAGGCGCCGTCGCAGAAGCCGGCGGCGAGCGCCGAGAACGCTGAGGACGACGAGGAGGATGGCGGCTCGGGTCCGCGCCTGTACCAGAGCCTCTACGAGACGGCGGCCCGGCACGAGCTGCCGCGGGCCACGGTCGAGGACATCGTGCGGGTGTTCAGCTACGACCTCGACTTCCAGCGGCGAATCTCGGCCGGCGACGGCCTCGACGTGTTCTACACCTACGACGAGGATGCCGGCGCCTCGGCCGACCGGCCCGACCTGCTCTACGCCTCGTTGAACCTCGGCGGGGAACAGCGGAAGGTCTACCGCTTCCAGTCCCCGGACGACGGCTCGATCGACTACCTCGACGACCAGGGCCGCTCGCTCAAGAAGTTCCTGATCCGCAAGCCGATCGCCGACGGCATCATGCGCTCGGGCTTCGGCTATCGCCGCCACCCGGTGCTCGGCTACGCCAAGCTCCACACCGGCGTCGACTGGTCGAACCCGATCGGCACGCCGATCGTGGCCGCCGGCAACGGCACCGTGATCCGGGCCGAGATGACCTCGGGCTACGGTCGCCGGGTCGAGATCCAGCACATCAACGGCTACGTCACCACCTACAACCACATGTCGCGGTTCGGGCGCGGCGTCACCGAAGGCGCGCGGGTGCGCCAGGGCCAGGTGATCGGCTATGTCGGCTCCACCGGCCTCTCCACCGGCGCGCACCTGCACTACGAGGTCATCATCAACGGCCACTTCGTCGACCCGATGAAGATCCGGGTGCCGCGCGGGCGCGAGCTCGACGGCCGGATGCTCACCGAGTTCAAGCGCCAACGCGAGCAGATCGACGCGGTGATGCAGAAGTCGAAGAGCGCCACCGCGATGGCGCAGCGCGATGCGGCGGTGCGCTGACAAGGTTTTCGGGTCAGGCGAAGCCGAGCGTCGCGCGGATCGCTTCGGCGGTGTCGCCGCGCGCGCGCAGGTCGGCGAGGCTCGCGGACGCCTTCGATTTCGCGAGCTTGCCGCCGTCCGGCCCGAGGATCAGGGTGTGGTGGTAGTAGCGTGGGGTGGGCAAGCCGAGCAGCGCCTGGAGCAGGACGTGCAGGTCGGTCGCCGCCTCGAGGTCGCAACCGCGCACCACATGGGTGACGCCCTGGTGCGCGTCGTCGACGACGACGGCGAGATGATAGCTCGTCGGCACGTCGCGGCGCGCGATTACGGCGTCGCCCCAGCGGACGGGATCGGCGACCCGAAACGTTTCATGAGACACTCCCTCCCCTCCCCGCTCGGCGGGTGATGAGAGAGCGAGATCGGCATACCCATGGGTGCCGGATTCCGTTGCCAACGCCCGAGCCATGTCGAGCCGCCAGGCGTGCGGCGCGCGGGCGGCG
>NZ_VRUX01000513.1:0-3076 GCF_008039885.1 Methylobacterium sp. WL103 | reverse complement strand
CTGCGCCGTGAACACGAAGGCGAAGGCGCGGGCCGGCAGAAGCAGCAGGGTTCCGGCGAGGATCGCGGCGCAGGCGGCGGCGATCAGCCAGCGCGGCCGCCCGACCCGGTCGACCAGCGCGCCGAACGGGCCGGAGAGCAGCAGCGTGCCGAACCCCACAAGGGTGGTGACGAGGCCGACACGGGCCGGGCTCCACGATCCGGCCTCGGCGAGCCAGGTGCCGAGGAAGGGTCCCAGGCCGCCCTGGATGTCGCCGATGAAGACGTTGATCAGGGCGAGGTGGGTGGTCGGGGCCATGCCGTCCTTGGGTGTCCGCGGGAGCGGCGCAGGGCGTGGCCCGGCTCCGTCCCGCGGTCAAGCCGCGGCGGATCGGACGGGGGGGCCGGTCTTCACGCCGGTCGCGAGGTCGGCCGGAAGGGAATCGCGTCGTTCCGCTTCCGGGCGGCACAACGGGCCGGGCGACGACCGCCTTGACGGCCTCTCGGTCGGCGTCTTCGTCGGCCTCCTGCGACCATCCGCACGCATCGTGCAGGTCCGCGTGCTGACGCTTCGTCGAGTACATCTTACGGGTGTTGAATACACCCTTCGGTTGTCGAATGAGACCGGATTCGAAGCTGTCCCGATCGATCGGGCGGCCCTCCGCAGACGGTACGCCGAATTTGAATATAGATTTTATACAAATCCATCGGTTTAAGACCTATTTTAATATCTGAACAAGAATTTTATATTCGTATGCTATAAACGGAAGACTGATTTCGGGCTTACGATCATGCGACTTCTCAGCAACGCAAAAGTCATCCTCAAGGTCGCGCTTCCGCTTGTGATCCTGTCCATTCTCACGGCTGGGCTCGGGCTCTACTCACGCGCGACGCTAGGCGACCTCGCCGCGCAGGCGCAGCAGATCGTGGACGTGCAGGCGACGCGGCTGGAAAGCGTCCTCAACGTTCGGATCAACGTGAACGAGGCCTCGATCCAGGCGCGCAACATCCTGATCGAGACGCGCGAGACCGAGATGGCGCAGTACAAGTCGCGCTACGATGCGGCGATCAAGTCCGCCTTCGAGAACGTCGACCGGCTCATCGCAATGTCCGACACCGCCGAGCGCAAGGCCGTCAACCAGACGCTGCGGGACACCATGACCGAGTTCTTCGCGATCATGGATCGCGCGAACCTGCACGGCATGAAGAACGACAACGAGACCGCCAGCAAGATCCTCCTGACCGAGGCGACCGTCGGCCTTGCGAAGGTTCGTGCAATCACCCAGCCCCGCATCGATCGCCCGACGGCCGAGCTCCGGCAAGCCCGCGACGCCGCCGAGCAGGCCGTCTCCCGAGCCTCCACCCTGCTGGTCGCCACCGCCGCCTTCGGCCTGCTCGGCGCGCTGACGCTGGCTTCCCTGATCGTCGTGTTCGGCCTTACGCGGCCGATGGGCAGCCTGGTGGCCGTGCTGCAGCGCATGGCCAAGGGCGATACCGAGGCCGAGATCGTCGAGGCGCGTCGCGGCGACGAGATCGGTGCCGTCGGCAAGGCGGTGGAGGGCATCAAGGCGATGGTGGCGCAGAAGACCGCCGGGCAGGCCGAGATCAAGCGCGGAGGTCACCAGCAACATCGCCGGCGTGGCGCAGGCCTCCGAGGAGACGGGGGCTGCGGCGACGCAGGTCCTGGGCGCCGCCTCCGAGCTGTCGCGCCAATCCGAGCACCTCGGCGTCGAGGTCGCGCGCTTCCTCGACACCGTGCGGGCTGCCTGAGGCGCGCCTGACGATCCGAACGCCCGCGCCGGCCGCCCTCCCCCCGCATCGCGCTGCGGGATTCACACGTCCCCGCTTCTGGCGGTTCGCCCTGCGCGCATCCCCTTTCCCCGCGCGCGGGAAAGGGCTTTGCCGACCTCGTCGTCGGCAAAGCGAGGCGGCAGCCGACGGTGAGGGGGCTGATCCGAAGGAGGCTCATCCGTTCGCACCCCCTCACCGCCGCTTCGGCTGCACCTCCGCTCCTCGCACGGACGACGAGGTCCGTGCGGGCCTCTCCCCGCCCGCGGGGAAAGGGGGGAACCCGCAGGTCGTCCGAGGCCGAGATGAGATGTGAGCATACCGCAGCGCGTGGGCAGGCGGCCGACCGATAGCGGCCCGGCATTCGGTCGAGGCCGAAACCGGCCGCCCGGCGACGGCTCGGAGACGGTCTCAGATGGTGACCATGCCGCCCGTCACCGCGATCATCGCGCCGTTGATGTAGCTGGCCGAGTCCGAGGCCAGCATCACGTAGGGCGGCGCCACCTCGGCCGGCTGTCCGGGGCGCCCGGCCGGCGTCATCGAGCCGAAGCTCTCGACCTGGCTGGTGTACATCGTCGCCGGGATCAGCGGCGTCCAGATCGGGCCGGGCAGCACCGCGTTGGCGCGGATGCCGCGCTTGCCCAGGATCTTGGCGAGGTTCGCCACCATGTTGCAGAGCGCCGCCTTGGTCGAGGAATAGGCGAGCTGCTGCTCGACCGGGTTCTTGGCGTTCACCGACGCGGTGGCGATGATCGAGGCGCCGGGCTTCAGGTGCGGCGAGGCGGCCTTGAGGATGTAGAACATCGCGTGGACGTTGACGGCGTATTGCCGGTCCCAGTCGGCGATCTCGATACCCTCGATGTCGTCGGCCAGCACCTGCACCGCGGCGTTGTTGACGAACACGTCGAGCTTGCCGAATTCCGCGACCGTCCGCTCCACCAGCGCCGCGCAGTGGCCGGCATCCGAGACGTCGCCCGGCAGGAGCAGCGCGCGCCGGCCGGCCTTTTCGATCCAGGCGGCGGTGTCCTGGGCGTCGTCGTGCTCGTCGAGATAGGCCAAGGCCACGTCGGCGCCCTCGCGGGCGTAGGCGATCGCCACCGCGCGGCCGATGCCGGAATCGCCCCCGGTGATCAGCGCGACCTTGCCGGCGAGCTGACCGGAGCCGACGTAGCTGTGCTCGCCGTGATCGGGCGGCGGCTGCATCTCGGACGAGCGGCCGGGATAGGGGATCGGCTTGGCCTCGAAGGGCGGCTCGGGGCGTTGGGAGGCAGCGTTGGGCGAGGGCGTGTCGGGCATGGTGGTCCTTTCGG
>NZ_VRUX01000512.1:0-3084 GCF_008039885.1 Methylobacterium sp. WL103 | reverse complement strand
GCCCCGAGAAGGGCAAGGGCGCCGGCCTCGTCTTGCCACGGTGCAACGCATCAGCGATGACCGCGCACCTCGAAGAGATCAGCCTCGCCGTCGATCTCGGTGCCCATGCCGTGCTGATGCTCGACGGGGCCGGGTGGCACAGCGCCGAGGACCTCGTCGTTCCCGACAACATCACCCTGTTGCCACTCCCGGCCCGGGCCCCGGAACTCAACCCGGTCGAGAACGTCTGGCAATTCCTGCGCGACAACTGGCTCGGAGACCGGATCTTCACATCCTACGACGACATCGTCGATCGCTGCTGCAATGCCTGGAACAAGCTGACCGAGCAGCCACGGAAGATCATGTCTCTCAGACTGCGCGACTGGGCTCATCGGTGATGATCAATACCGATTGGTATAACGCTGACATAGCTCCGGAATTCAGTATGCGAACAATCACTGGCGATCAAAGGCTCGCCAAGTGAGGCGCCGATGGCGACGATCAAAGGCAGGAGCGCCGTGCGCGGTTCATAGCCGACGACCGCCAACTAACCTTTATCATAATGTCCATCAGACGAAATTCCATCGATGCCTTTCGAGGGCTTCTTCCTTCGACCCATCTGACCTCGTCCAGGCAGCCCTCATCCTATGAAAGAAGAACGGCCGGGTATCGAACGAGGAGGGCAGGCCACGATAGACCCATCGATCTTCGTCGGGGTAGCTTTCGCTGTTCCCGACGATCAACAGGCACGGGACGCGGTCGAACAGGAGGACCCTTGCTCCGAAATGGGGGCCAAGGCGCTTCACCCAAAGTATCTCCTCGATCGGCGACGGTACCCATTCCGGAAATCTTTCCCGGATAAAATCTTCGACCAGCGCCAGATCATCGTCGTCGATGGGACGTCGGCGCATATACGTCTTGACGGACCTGCACATTGAACTGACCTCGATTTTTTCTGGAACGACGATCACCACCTGCTTGGGTCGAGCAGTGGCTTCCTCTCGGAGCTTCGGTCGCGGCCGGACGCGTTTCCAGGCACGGGCTTTCACGACCACACCGGGGACGGCGAAGAACCGACCGCTCGTCGCCACCCGGTGCTGGTTTCCCTTGTCCCCTCGGGGACTTATTTCCGGGAACCCGCCTTGGACATTGCGAGGACCACGTCGACGACGTCCCCCGGGGTGCGCATCGGAGCCGGCGAACGCCCCGCGATGGCTCGACCCCGCTCGATCCCGGCCGCCGTGAGCTCGGCGCCGAATACCTGCCCCTTGACCCTGACGACCGTCGCCAAGCCATCCTTTTCCAAGGCCAGGAGACCGCGCACGATCCGCTGCCTCCGTTCGTGACCACCATCGTTGGTCGCGGCGATCCCGTACGTGTCGCGTGCAACGGCCTTTCCCAGCATCTCCAGTCCGTAATCCAAATCACTCGAACCCATGACTTCCTCCATGCAACGCCTACCGAGGGCGTGGCGAGATCAAGAAGAGGCATCGCCCGAGCGCGGGAAAGCACGCATATGGTCCGTGGTTAACGCAGCCGCCGAAGTCAGGGGGTTGCCCACATCTTTCGAACCGACATCGACCGATTGAGGATGTCGACATCTCGGTGGTGATCACGTCACAAAGGGGCGTCCCTGCCCCGCGGTTGGCCCGCTCGTAGATCGGAGCGTCGGTGCTCCTCTCCCGATGCCGTCGAAGGTGATGAGGTTCAGGCAGGATGGGTGACGGTTTCGCGGGCCCGAAGCTGCCGGAAAGCACAAACGTTCGTATCGACGATTGCCGCTTCGTGATGCGCAAGCGTCGGAGCATCCGATGAGAAGATGATCGTCGCAGCTATCGGCCAAGCTCTACTCAGAGAGTTTCCAAAGCCGTAGTCAATGCTCGGCCCTACCGGGATGTAAGCCTCCCGCGACGACTCAAGGCTCCGCATTTAGCTGACGCGGATGTTTCGTGGTACCGTAGGTCGGCTTTTGAGCCGCCCCGGGTCGCGTTGACCAACGTCATGACGAACGCTTACGTGACTCCATGAGACTGGAAATCGTGTCCACCCGATTGGAAGCGTTGGGAAACGTGACGCGGCTACGGATGGTGATCGAAGTGGCCAATGCAGGGGCCGCGGGTCTCTCGGTCGGGGAACTTCGTGACAGGATCGGGATCTCGGCGGGATCCACGGTGTCCCATCATCTCCGTCAGCTCGTTTCAGCCGGACTCCTCGATCAGGAGCGCCGGGGCACCACGTTGATCTGCAGAGCCCGGATGGAAGTGCTGTCGGACCTCGCCACCTTCCTGACGACCATACCCGGAAAGTGCGATTTAGGCTGAGCCGTCCGCATGCATCATCTTGATGAAGTCGTTGTTCGACCGCCCGCGACGCTTGGCCTTGCCCATCCCATGACCAGGGTCATACGATATCGGCTTCTTGAGAGCGCTGAAGCGTCGTCGCACATTCTGAGCCGATACCGGGTCACGTCATCTCCAGAGCGCCTACCCGACGAACGACCGGACAACATGCTGTCCCGGTGCGGTAATGCGGACGAAGGATTCACGTTCGGGATGAGGCGTGCGAGTCCGGGCAATGGCTCAGACCGTCTGTGTGCTTCCCAATGCATGCGATTAGGCCCAGCTCTTTGCGATTGTCGACGATCGATCGCGCCCGCTCAAGCAGATCCAGCGTACCCGCATCGTCCTACTCCCGGCCGAGCGCATTAGCGTCCAAGACGTGGCCAGGCGGGCGTCAGCCGTGTGGCGCTGGCAGTGGCCCTACGCCGAGCTCGCTTTCGAAGGGGTGCTGCGTGAAAACGCGTCCACCTCGCACGCGACCCCATTCGACCGAAACGGTGGCCGAGGTGCTGGCACTGACCTGCTCGGAATCGCCGGGCGAGGTCACCCACTGGCCGTGCCGTGGCCTGCGGTGTCGGGATCTCATCACACGTCGTGCAGCGGACTTGGGCGGCCCACCGCCTCCAGTCGCAGCGGCTGCGTGATCGGCCCCCACGAGGTGGTCCAAGGGTAAAATTAGTGCACGGTGGGCCGCTCCGCCACGGGTAGCTTGGCCGGCGGAGCTGGTCTGGCAAGCGCAGCCGGCCAAGCGGAGAAGGCTGGCATG
>NZ_VRUX01000511.1:0-3089 GCF_008039885.1 Methylobacterium sp. WL103 | reverse complement strand
CCCCTTGCCCGTCCTTGGCCAGGGCCGCGCGGATCGCGCTCGACGGATCGGGGTGGCCCGCCGTCGCCTCGTGCGAGAGCAGGCGCGGCGCCGCGCCCTTCGACTCGACCACCCCGAAGCGGGCGTTCGTGCCGCCGATGTCGCCGACGAGGACCGGAAACGCGAACATGCGGTACCCTTTCCCGATCGACGCGGGGCCGTCCCGGCCGACGCGTCGCTGCCTATCCGAGGGAGTCGCCGGCGCGGCTCAGGCCGCCGGCAGCGCGTCCAGATCGATGGTCCCGCCCGCCGCCCAGCCGCCTAGCAAGGCCCGCACCGCGTCCGGGCCGGGCAGGCGCCGTTCTGCCGCGGTCTCGCCCGGTCCGATCCGGATGCCGAGGCCGCCATACGCCGCGACGCTGGCGAAGGCGATCTCGTCGGTGCGGTCGTCGCCGAGGAACACCGCGCGGCGGCCGGCATAGGGGGCGTTCTCGAGGAAGGCGCGGATCGCGTGCGCCTTGGTGGCCGAGGCCGGCACGATCTCGCCGACCGCCTTGCCAAGCTGGAGCCGGTAGCCGCCCGCCAGCTCGGCGGCGATCGCGGTGACCGCCTCCTCCGCCCGCTCGGCGTCCGCCGGCGTCGCCAGACGCCAGTGCACGGCGACCGAGGCGCCCTTGTCCTCGATCAGCACCGCGTCGAGGTCGGCGACCATGGCCCGGAGCCGGGACATGCGTGCGCGCAATTCCGGATGGTCGTCCGGGCTGCCGCCGGTGAGGACGCCGTCGACCCGGCGCTCGACCCCGTGCAGGCCGGCGACGTCGAAGGCGGCGGGCGCGAGGAAGGCGTCGATCACCGAGACCGGGCGACCGGTGACGATCGCCAGCGCCCCGTCCAGCCGCGCATGGAGCGCCTGCAGCATCGGCACCAGGTCCGGCTCTACGCGAACGAGGTCGGGCCGTGGCGCGATCTCGACCAGCGTGCCGTCGAAATCGAGGAAGAGGGCGATCGGTGTGTCCAACGTCGGCGCTCCAATGTCCGTTCGGGGCTAGCATGTCGCGCGCCTGCGGCAAACGCATTGTCGCGCCGCCCTATCTCTCGGGGACGACGAACGGAGGACGACGCGATGCATCTTACCCCAGCCCCGACGAAGCCCGGCGAGGAGAGCGTGTGGGACTATCCCCGCCCGCCCCGGCTCGAACCGGTCGCCGCGACCCTGAAGGTCGTGCTGGCCGGCCGCACCATCGCCGAGACGCGGGCGGGCTTCCGCGTGCTGGAGACCAGCCATCCGCCGACCTACTACTTCCCGCCGGGCGACGTCGCCGCGGGCGTGCTCGGGCCGGCGCGCCGGGCCGGGATCTGCGAGTGGAAGGGACGCGCCGTGCTGTTCGACGTTCTGGCGGGCGGCGCGACGACCCCTGGCGCGACGACCCCTGGCGCGACGACCCCTGGCGCGACGATCCCGGGAGCAGCTTGGGCCTATCCCGATCCGACGCCGGGCTTCCGTGCGATCGCCGGCTACGTCGCCTTCTATGCCGGCCCGATGGAGGCCTGCTTCGTCGGCGGTATCCGAGCGGAGCCGCAGCCGGGCGGGTTCTACGGCGGTTGGATCACCCCCGGCGTCGTCGGCCCGTTCAAGGGCGGGCCGGGAAGCATGGGCTGGTGATGCGTTTCAGCCGGTTAGAGAGCTGCGCCGCCGCGCGGCGACCGCTACATCGGGCGTCGGGAGCCGAGGGGCGGCCAAGGAGCACGGCATGAGCGATGCGATCGACGGCAGGCCGCAGGAGGTGGGCGTGGACCCCGGCCGCCTGGAGCGGATCGACGGCTGGATGCGAGACCTCGTCGAGCAGGGCAAGCTCGCCGGGCTGTCGGTGAGCGTGGCGCGGCGCGGGCGCACGGTGTTCCGGCGCGCCCACGGCCTCGCCGACCTCGCCCGCAAGACGCCGTTCACGGCCGATACGGTGACGCGCATCTACTCGATGACGAAGCCGCTGACCTCAGTCGCGGTGATGCAGCTCTACGAGGAGGGCCGCTTCCAGCTCGACGACCCGGTCTCGCGCTTCCTGCCGGAATTCTCCGAGATGCGGGTCGCGACCGGCGGCAACCGCGCCAAGCTCGAGACCGAGCCGGCCCGCCGCCCGATCACCATCCGCGACCTGCTCACCCACACCGGCGGCCTGACCTACGGCTTCATGGAATCGACCCTGGTCGACGCGCTCTACCGCCAGCAGGGCGCCGACTTCCTGCGGCCGGATGCGAGCCTCGCCGAGGTGGTGGCCACGGTGGCTTCGCTCCCGCTGCTGTCGCAGCCGGGGGAAGCCTGGAACTACAGCGTCTCGACGGACGTGCTCGGTCACCTCGTGGCCGTCGTCTCGGGGCGCGACTTCGCGGATTACCTGCGCGAGGCCGTGATCGCGCCGCTCGGCATGGTCGACACCGACTTCTTCGTGCGTCCCGACAACCTCGGTCGGTTCGCGGCGAACTACGTCTACGATCGCAGCCGCACGCTCACGCTCTACGACGACGCGGTCGAGACCACCTTCGCCAAGCCGCCGGCGATCGCGGGCGGCGGCGGCGGCCTCGTCTCGACGGCCTCGGACTACATGCGCTTCTGCCGGTTCATCCTGAACAAAGGCGAACTCGACGGCGTGCGCCTGCTCGGACGCAAGACGGTCGAGCTGATGAGCATGAACCACCTGCCCGGCGACCTCGCGGCAATCGGTACGCCGCGTTTCGCCGAGTCGTCCTACCACGGTATCGGCTTCGGGCTCGGCTTCTCGGTGATGCTCGATCCGGCCAAGGCCCAGATCGTCGGCACGCCCGGCGAGGTCGCCTGGGGCGGCATGGCCTCGACCGCGTTCTGGATCGACCCGGCCGAGGACCTCGCCGTGGTGCTGCTGACGCAGCTCGTCCCGTCGTCGGCGCTGCCGATCCGCAAGGAACTGCGGGTGCTGACCTACGCCGCTTTGGTCGATTGAGACCTGATCACGTGATCCGCGGTCGCCTTCGATCCGATCGCGCCGCCGAGGCGCGATCGGTTTAGGCCATGGACTATTCGGCGGCGGGGGCGGCCGTGGTGCCGGCCGGGGCCGGCTTCGCGCCGGGCTTCGGCG
>NZ_VRUX01000510.1:0-3091 GCF_008039885.1 Methylobacterium sp. WL103 | reverse complement strand
CTACGCCACCTTCGACGGCCGCACCCGCGACAACTACTCCACCGACGGCTTCATCCGCCTGATCGCGCCGCTCTACTCGGTCGCAGCCCCGGCCCCCGCGCCGACCCCCCTCGTCCGCAAGTACTGACATCGACGTCGGTGCGGGCTTCGTTCGCGAAGCCCGCGCAGCAAAAAGGGCTCCTCCCATGCCGCCGCGGCGGATGGGAGGAGCCCTTTTTTCGTTCCGACCGACGTCGAGCGTCGCGGCGCCTCCTCAGACCCAGGTGCGCTTGAGCGCGATGGTGACGCGCCCGCCGCCATGCTCCGCATCCGGGTTGCGCAGCTCGCGCAAGCCCGGAGCCCGGCCCGTCGTCAGGTAGACGACCACCGTCAGCGCCAGCACCACCTTCGTCCGCATCGACCCTGTCCCGCTTGGTTAAGCGAGGCTGTGTAGGATCGCTTGGTTTTGACGAAGTTGCGCCAGCGCACCCCGGCCGGGTGTCCGGGCGATTCCCGTCGAACGTGGTTTGCGGATCGTGAACGCGACGCCAGTGGCGGCGCGGTTCAGTTCACCTCGACCTGCACCACGCCCGGCACCGCGCGCAGCATCCCGGCGATCTGCGGGGTGGCCTGGTACTTGTCGCGCAGCTTGATCTCGACCTCGCGCCCGCCGCCGTCGAGGAGCAGGATGAGCGAGACCTCGCCCTCCCCGCGCATGGCGAGGCGCTGCTGCACGGCGCCGATCGGACCCTCGTCGCGCAGGTAGATCCGCATGCCCTTCTGGTAACGGGCCACCGCAGCGTCGAGGGGTTCGGCGGCCAGGATCCGCGCGCGAACGTCCTCGCCTTCGAGGTTGGCCTGGAGCTGCAGCACCAGCGGCTGGCCCGGCTCCAGGATCTCGCGGTAATGTCCGAGGCCTTCGGAGAAGATGATCGCCTCGAAATGCCCGGTCTGGTCCGAGAGCGTGACGATGCCGAGCTTGTTCCCGGTCTTGGTGCGGCGCTCCGAGCGATCGAGCACCGAGGCGGCGACCTTGCCGACGCTCGACGTGCCGGCGCGGACCGAGCGGCAGAACTCCGCCCAGCTCTGCACCCGGAGCTTGCCCAGCAGGTCCTGATACTCGTCGAGGGGATGGCCCGAGACGAAGAAGCCGATCGCCTCGTATTCGCGCTTCAGTTTCTCGGCCATCGGCCAGCCCTCGTAGGCCGGGATGCGCAGGCTCACGTCGGTGGAGGTGACGCCGCCGAACATGTCACTGATGCCGGCGGTCTCCGCCTCGGCCGCGCCCTGGGCGAGCTTCATCATCGGCTCGACCGCGGCGCACGCCCGGGCGCGATCCAGCTCGATGCCGTCCATGGCCCCGGCCGCCACCAGGCTCTCCAGGGTGCGCTTGTTGACGTGACGCGGGTTGAGCCGGCGGGCGAAGCAGGCGAGGTCCTCGAACGGCCGCTCGCCGCGCGCCTCGACGATCGACTTCACCGCCTCGCGGCCGACGCCCTTGATCGCGGCCAGCGCGTAGCGGATGCGGCCCTCATGCACCTCGATGGTGACGCCGGACGTGTTGATCGAGGGCGGCTCGACGACGATCTTGAGGCGCTGCGCATCCTGCCGGAATTCGGCGAGCTTGTCAGTGTTGTCCATGTCGAGGTTCATCGCGGCGGCGAGGAACTCGACCGGATAGTTCGCCTTCAGGTAGGCGGTCTGGTAGGTCAGCAGGGCGTAGGCGGCCGCGTGGCTCTTGTTGAAGCCGTAATCGGCGAACTTCGCCAGCAGGTCGAAGATCTCGTTGGCCTTGGGCTTGGTCAGCCCACCCTCGATGCAGCCCTTCACGAAGCGCTCGCGCTGGGCGTCCATCTCCGCGCGGATCTTCTTGCCCATGGCGCGCCGGAGCATGTCGGCCTCGCCCAGCGAGTAGCCGGCCAGGAGCTTGGCGATCTCCATCACCTGCTCCTGGTAGACGATGATTCCGAAGGTCTCCTTCAGCGCCGGCTCCAGCTTGGGGTGCGGATACCACGTCGCCTCGTTGCCGGCGTCGCGCCCGAGCTTGCGCTCGCAATAGACCGGGATGTTGGCCATCGGGCCCGGCCGATAGAGGGCGACCAGCGCGATGATGTCCTCGAAGCGGTCGGCCTGCATCTCGCAGAGCGCTTTTCGCATGCCGGCCGATTCCACCTGGAACACGCCGACCGTCTCGCCACGGCCCATCGGCGCGTAGGTCTTCTCGTCGTCCAGCGGCAGTGCCGCGAGGTCGACGATCACACCGCGCTGCGCCAACAGGTCGGTGCAGCACCGCAGCATGGTGAGCGTCTTGAGGCCCAAAAAGTCGAACTTCACGAGGCCCGCGGCCTCGACCCACTTCATGTTGAACTGGGTCACGCGCATCCCGGTCTTCGGGTCGCGGTAGAGCGGCACCAGCTGCTCCAGGGGCCGGTCGCCGATGACGACGCCGGCCGCGTGGGTCGAGGCGTGGCGATGCAGGCCCTCGAGCTTCTTGGCGATCTCCATGAGCCGGGCGACGACCGGCTCTTCCTCCATCGCCTGCTGCAGCTTGGGCTCGCCCTCGATCGCCTGGACCAGCGTCACCGGGTTGGCCGGGTTCTGCGGCACGAGCTTGGTCAGCTTGTCGACCTGCCCGTAGGGCATCTCGAGCACGCGGCCGACGTCGCGCAGCACGCCGCGCGCCTGTAGCGTACCGAAGGTGATGATCTGCGCCACCTGCTCGTGGCCGTAGCGCTCCTGCACGTACTGGATCACGCGCTCGCGCCCCTCGACGCAGAAGTCGATGTCGAAGTCCGGCATCGAGACGCGCTCGGGGTTGAGGAAGCGCTCGAACAGCAGGCCGAACCGCAGCGGGTCGAGGTCGGTGATCAGGAGCGCGTAGGCGACGAGCGAGCCCGCGCCCGAGCCGCGGCCGGGGCCGACGGGGATGTCGTGGTCCTTGGCCCACTTGATGAAGTCGGACACGATCAGGAAGTAGCCGGGGAACTTCATCCCGACGATCACGTCGAGCTCGAACGCCAGGCGGTCGCGGTAGCTCTGCTCGGTGAAGCCCTCGCACGGCCCGTGCTGCCGCAGGCGCAGCTCGAGGCCGGCCTCGGCCTGGCGCCGCAGC
>NZ_VRUX01000050.1:0-15909 GCF_008039885.1 Methylobacterium sp. WL103 | reverse complement strand
AGCCTGCCGGGCCGGCCAAACCCGCCGCCAAGCCTTCCGCCCCGCGCGCCCTCGCCTTCCGGGGCCGTGCGTTCAAGGCGATGGCGCTGAAGCCCGAAGCGCCGCTCGCCGATTGGCTGGCAGACCTCGACGCGGCGCTGAAGCGCTCGCCGACCCTGTTCGACGGACGCGCGATCATCCTCGATCTCGGCGCCCTTCGCCCGGACCACGAAGCGCTTCAGGCGCTCGTCGCCGACCTCATCGGCCGCCGCGTCCGCATCCTCGGCTTCGAGGGCGTGGGGAGCATCGCGGCCGGCCTGCCGCCGCTGCTGATCGGCGGACGCCCGGCCAGCAACCTGGACCTGCCCGACCTCGCGTTGCCGAAGGTCCCGGAGGAGCCGGTCTCGACCTCGATCACGATCGAGGGCTCGGTCCGCTCCGGGCAGACGGTGGTTCATCCCACCGGGGACGTCACGGTGATGGGCTCGGTCTCTTCCGGCGCCGAGATCCTGGCCGGCGGCTCGATCCACATCTACGGCGCGCTCCGCGGCCGGGCGATCGCGGGCGCCGCCCGCAACCCGCGCGCGCGCATCTACTGCCGCAAGTTCCAGCCCGAGCTGCTCGGGATCGATCGCCTCGTCCGCACGGCCGAGGACATCGGAACGCAGCTCCAGGGCAAACCCGCACAGATCTGGCTCGACGGCGGCGCGATCCGCATGGCGGGCTTGGACTGACCTACGAAATCTCAGAACTCGATCCGATCACCGCAGATCAAGGAGCGACACGCGTGGCAAAGGTTTTGGTCGTCACATCGGGCAAGGGCGGCGTCGGCAAGACGACGACCACGGCGGCACTAGGTGCCGCGATCGCGCAGGGAGGACAGAGCGTCTGCGTCGTCGACTTCGACGTCGGCCTGCGCAACCTCGACCTCGTCATGGGGGCCGAGCGCCGGGTCGTCTACGACCTGATCAACGTCGTCAACGGCGACGCCAAGCTCAACCAGGCGGTGATCCGCGACAAGCGGCTCGAGACCCTGCACCTGCTGCCGGCCTCGCAGACCCGCGACAAGGACGCGCTGACCGACGAGGGCGTCGCTCGCGTCATGGAAGAGTTGCGCGAGAAGTTCGACTGGGTGATCTGCGATTCGCCCGCCGGCATCGAGCGCGGCGCCCAGCTCGCCATGCGCCACGCCGACGTCGCGGTGGTGGTGACCAACCCGGAAGTCTCGTCGGTGCGCGATTCCGACCGGATCATCGGCCTGCTCGACTCGAAGACGGTCAAGGCCGAGCGCGGCGAGAACATGGACAAGCACCTGATCCTCACCCGCTACGACCCCAGCCGGGCCGACCGCGGCGACATGCTCAAGGTCGAAGACGTCCTCGAAATCCTGTCGATCCCGCTGCTGGCGATCATTCCCGAGAGCCAGGAGGTGCTTCGCGCCTCGAACGTCGGCTGCCCGGTCACGCTGAACAACCCGCTCTGCGCGCCCGCCCGCGCCTACACCGACGCCGTGCGCCGGCTCAAGGGCGAGACGCTGCCGATGACGATGCCGACGGACCGCAAGTCCTTCCTCGACAAGCTTTTCCTGCGGAGGGCGGCATGACCCTCCTCGGCCTCTTCAACAAGCGCGCCTCCGGCTCCGTCGCCCGCGAGCGCCTCCAACTGATCCTCGCCCACGAGCGGTCCGAGACCGGCCAGCCCGACCTCGTGATCACGCTCCGCGAGGAGATCCTGGCCGTCATCGCCAAGCACGTCTCGGTCGAGCGCGACAAGGTGAAGATCACGCTGGAGCGCGGCGAGGGCGTCTCGACGCTGGGCCTCGACATCGAGCTCCCGCTCACGGCCGCCAAAGGACGCAACGAGGTGCGCACCGAAACGCGCGCCGACGCGAAGTCCGAGAAGGCGATGCCGGAGAAGCGCAAGCAGGCTGCCTGACGCCGAACCCCAACACAAAGCCCGCGGATCGAAAGGTTCGCGGGCTTTTTCGCGCGTGCAAGACCATGGGCGACGCTCGCGATGCGTCGCGAATCGGTGACGGAACGATCGAGGCCGCAGGGCATTCCTAGGCACCCCTTTCGGGTCTTGGAGATTGCAATGCGTCGTCTGATCCTGGCATCCATGGTCGCCCTCACCGTCTCCGGCGCGGCGTTCGCCGCCGAGCAGACCACCCCGACCACGGCCGCGAAGTTCGTGCCGGTGCCGCAGGATGCGGTGCTGAGCTACAACCTCATCGGCCTCAACGTGATGGACGGCTCGAACAACAACGTCGGCGAGATCAAGGATCTCGCGATGGAGCACGGCAAGCTCACCAGCTACATCATTTCCGTCGGCGGCTTCCTCGGTATGGGCGAGCGCTACGTCTCGGTCGAGCCGGCCTCCGTTGCGCTCGGCTACGACGAGGGCGCGAAGAAGTGGAAGGCGATCATCGGCGCCACCAAGGATCAGCTCAAGGCTGCGCCCGAGTTCAAGTACGACGGCAAGTTCAAGCGTTGAGGCTCGCGCCTCTTAACTGGGTATCTTGTGAGGAAGCCCGCTGATCGTAGGATCCGCGGGCTTCGTCTTTTCAGGTCTCGGAACGGCGTCTTCTCAGGCGCGCAGGAACGCGACGAGGGATGCGTTCACCGCGTCGGCCGCATCGTGCTGCACCCAGTGCGTCGCCTCCGGGTACCATTCGATACGTCCGTCGTCGCAAAGCTCGAGGCTCGCCTCGGCGAGGCCGCTCCCCAAAGCGTGGTCGCGGCGGCCCCACAGGATCAGCGTCGGCGCCGTCACCCGCGGCGCGGTGCTCGCCCGCGGCAGGCGCAGCGCGCGGTACCAGTTCAGCATGCCGGTCATCGCGCCGGGCTTCGCCCAGGCAGCGGCGTAAAGATCGAGGTCGGCGTCGGTGAAGCTGCCCTTTCGGCTGGTCGTCGCCAGCGCCTGCCGCAGCACGGTGCAGTCGCTCGCGGTCAGACGCTTCTCGGGCAGGTGGGGGATCTGGAAGAATGCGACATAGGCGCTGCGCAGCAGCTGCGTCGGATGCCGCCGGATGTAGGGGCCGAAGATCGCGGGGTGCGGCGCGTTGAGGATCGCCAGACGCTCGATCCGCTCGGGGTAGAACGAGGCAATCCACCACGCCACCAGCCCACCCCAATCGTGCGCGACGAGGCGGAATTTCGCGAAACGGTAATGGTCGGCGAGCTCGATCACGTCGCCGGCGAGCCGGTCGAGGTGGTAGGCGGCGATGCCCCCGGGCTTGTCGCTGAGATTGTAACCGCGCTGGTCCGGTAGGACGAGGCGCAGGCCCGCCTCCGAGAGGGGGCCGATCTGGCGGCGCCAGCCGTACCAGAACTCCGGGAAGCCGTGCAGCACGATGGTGGGGAGGCCGTCGGCCGGCCCGGCCTCCGCCACGTGCAGGCGGATGCTCGGGAGGAAGACCGACGAAGTCCGAACCGAATCGAGCAACGCGACCTCCTGCGCATCAAACAGCAAGGGCGGCCGCAGCTTGCGGCGCGGCCGCCCTTGTCGTCAGCCCTCGCGAACGAAGATCATGGTCGAGAGCGGCGGCAGGGTCAGGCTCAGGGAATGCGCCTGGCCATGGCTCTGCGTCGCGTCGGCCTCACGGCCGCCCATGTTGCCCACGTTCGAGCCGCCGTAGATGCCGGCATCCGAGTTGAACGCCTCGCGGTAGTAACCCGCCGCCGGCACGCCGACGCGGTAGTTCTCGCGCGGCACCGGGGTGAAGTTCGAGACGACGAGAGCGATCTGGCCGGCCTCGCGGCCCTTGCGCGCCCAGGCGATGACGCTGTTGTCCTGGTCGTCCGCCACCAGCCATTGGAAGCCCGCGGCCTCGGTGTCGCGGCTGTGGAGCGCCGGCGTCGAGACGTAGAGGTGGTTGAGGTCGCGGATCACGTCCTTCACGCCGGCGTGGGCCGGGTCGTCGAGCAGGTGCCAGTCGAGCGACTGGTTGTGGTTCCACTCACGCTCCTGGCCGAACTCGCCGCCCATGAAGAGCAGCTTCTTGCCCGGGTGTCCCCACATGAAGCCGAAATACGCGCGCAGGTTCGCGAACTTCTGCCACCGGTCGCCGGGCATCTTACCGAGCAGCGAGCCCTTCCCGTGCACGACCTCGTCGTGGGACAGCGGCAGGATGAAGTTCTCGGAGAAGGCGTAGAGCAGCCCGAAGGTCAAGTCGTGGTGGTGGTAGCGCCGGTGGATCGGATCGGTAGAGACGAAGTTCAGGGTGTCGTGCATCCACCCCATGTTCCACTTGAAGCCGAAGCCGAGCCCCCCGGTATAGGTCGGGTGCGAGACGCCGGGCCAAGAGGTGGATTCCTCGGCGACCGTGATGGTGCCGGGGGCGTGGCTGTAGGTCGCCTCGTTGGTCTTGCGCAGGAACTCGATCGCATCGAGGTTCTCGTTGCCGCCGTACTGGTTCGGAATCCACTCGCCCTGGCGGCGCGAGTAGTCGAGGTAGAGCATCGAGGCGACGGCATCCACACGCAGGCCGTCGAGGTGGTAGTGCTCGAGCCAGAACCGGGCGTTGGCGGCGAGGAACGTCGCCACCTCGGCGCGGCCGAAATTGTAAATGTAGGTGCCCCAATCCTGGTGGAAGCCCTGGCGCGGGTCGGCGTGCTCGTAGAGGTGCGTGCCGTCGAACTGGCCGAGCCCATGCGCATCGAGCGGGAAGTGGCCGGGCACCCAGTCGAGCATCACGCCGATGCCGGCCGCGTGCGCCGCGTTCACGAACGCCGCGAAGTCGTCCGGGGTGCCGTGGCGGCTCGTCGGCGCGAACAGCGACACCGGTTGGTAGCCCCACGACCCGTCGAACGGGAACTCCGTGATCGGCAGCATCTCGATATGGGTGAAGCCCATCTCCTTGACGTAGGGGATCAGCCGCTCGCCCAACTCCTTGTAGGTGAGGTAGCGGTTGCCCTCGCCGGGCACCCGCGCCCACGAGCCGAGGTGGACCTCGTAGATCGAGATCGGCGCATGCCGCGGGTCCTTCTCGCCACGCGTCTCCATCCAGGCCTTGTCGTGCCAGGCGGGCTCGCTCGTGCCCTGCAGCACGGAGGCGGTCTGCGGCGGGTGCTGGGCGGCGAAGGCGACCGGGTCGGCCTTCAGCGGCAGCAGCGACCCGTCGGGGCCGCGGATCTCGAACTTGTAGTTCTGGCCGGCCTTGAGCCCCGGAACGAACAGCTCCCAGAGGCCGCCGTTCTGCCAGAGGCGCATCGGATGGCGGCGCCCGTCCCACTCGTTGAAATCGCCGACGACGCTCACGCGCTTGGCGTTCGGGGCCCAGACCGCGAAGCGGAAGCCGTCGATGCCGTCGAGGCAGCCGAGCTGCGCGCCGAGGATCTTGTAGACGAGGTTGGTGCCAACCTCGCGGAGGGTGTCGACGTCGTGCTGCTCCAGCGACGAACCGAAGCCGTAGGGGTCGTGCCGGCGGCGCTTGGCTCCATCCCAGGTCTCGACCTCGATCTCGTAGAGCGGCCGGCCCTGGCTCTCGACCTTCGCGACCCAGAACCCTTCCGGGTGGCGCCGCTCGAACGGCACCGCGTCGCCGCCGACGATCAACGCAGCGGACTTGGCCTCCGGCAGCACGGCACGAACCTCCCAGGTGCTGGGTCCGGCCTGGTGCGGACCGAGCACGCTGAAGGCGTCGCCATGGTTGGCGGCCATCACCGCCGCGATCGCATCGGGATGGACGCCGTGCGCCGCCCCCGCCGGCGCGGAGCCGGACGAGGGGACATTCGAGACCTGGTTCGTGTCCGACGGGTCGGAGCGGGTCGCGAAGGTCTGGTCGATGGCCGTCATTCAGGTGCCTCTCTCGGGTGACCGGGGCCGCGCCCGAATGGGTCGGGCGAGGGCCTCAAGTCCGTCAGTCTCCGCGCGGGCCGGGGAGGCCGTTTTCGCCTCGGCGGCCCGCGCCTTGGATCAGGACGCCTTGGCGTCCTCCAGAATGGTCAGAACCCCACGGGCGGGGATTTCGATCCAGTCCGGGCGGTTGTTCGCCTCGTAATCAACCTCGTAGAGCGCCTTCGTCAGGAGGCAGAGGCGCAACAGACGGTCCTGCGTCGCCGGGTCGGTCACGGCGGCGCGGCTCTCGGAGACGGCGCTTCCGTATCCTTCGAGGAACGCCGCATCGATCATGCCACGCCAGGCGAGGGCCGCGTTGCGCGCGCGTTCCTCGGAATCGGCGAAGCGGCCGGCGATCTCGCGGGTCACCGTCTCGGCGCCGTAGGCGAACGAGCGCAGCATCCCGGCGACGTCCCGCAGCGGCGTCGACTTCGCCCGGCGCTCGTCGGCCGGCCGCGAGGGCTCGCCCTCGAAGTCGACCAGTACGAGGTCGCCGCTCGATACCAGCACCTGTCCGAGGTGGTAGTCGCCGTGGATGCGGGTCTTGAACGCACCCTTCGGCGGATCGCGCGTCAGCGACGCGATCAGCGCGTCGACCTCGGCCCGGCGCTCGGCCAGAGCCGCGCTCGCCGGGCGTCCGGCGTCGAGCCCGCGCTCGGCGATGCCCTTGAGCCCGCGGAAAGCGCGGTCGGCCTGATGCTTCGCGTCGGCGCCGAGCACCGCCAGGTCGTCGGCCGTGAACGGCTCGGCGGCGAAGGCCGCGTCCGCCGTCTCGATCGCGAAGGCGTTGTGCATCTCGGCGGTGCGGCGCCCGAGGAGTTCGGCCCAGCGCAGGTGGTCGTGGAACGCGTCCTCCGGCGTCGGCGCCTCGCTCTCGGGAGCCAGCACCACGGTCTCGAAGTCGCGGCGCAGGCCCTCGAGCATCACCGTCCAGGCGTCGCCCTGGTTCAGGACGAAGCTCTGCAGCACGGCGAGCGCCGTGCGGGTGCCGTCCTCGGCGACGTGCTCCAGGGTGCCGAGCAGCGCCGGCGTGTTCGGAAACTTCGCCTCCTCGGTGAGGAAGCGCCCGACCTCGACCTCGGGATGGGTCCCCGGCTGCAGGCGGCGCAGCAGCTTGAGCATCATCTTCGCGCCGATGGCGATCGAGGTGTTGCTTTGCTCGGCCGACAGCCGGCGCACGTCGGCGGCCTCGAACGGCACGCTGTGGTCGAACGCCGAAGTCGAGGAGAAGACGAGCTTGCCGCCCTCGGTCGGGATCTCGCGGCCGTCGCGCATGCCTTCGGCGAGGCAGATCGCGAAGTCGGGCGAGGCCGCAGCCCCGTAAAGCAAGCCGGTGCGTGGACCGCGGCGCACGCGCGCCACGGCGAATTCGAGCAGCGTCTCGTCCTCGCGGCCCTCGTCGACGCCGACGGGCACGAAGTATTGCTGCCGCTCGCCGTTGGAGAGCTGCACGTCGATGCGCGGCAGCAGGAAGCGGGCTTCGCCGCCGGCCTCCTTCACGGTGGCGCAGTCGACGACCTTCACGCTCTTGATCCGCGAGCCCTTGGCGCCGAACCAGCGACGGCTGGCGATGAAGGGCGGGATCACGGTGCGCTCGAAGGCGACGCGCTCGCGGCCGGCCATCAGGCTCTCGATGCCGCCGGTGAGCACGAGCGTGAACAGCTCGGGCGCCTCCTTCATCGGCCCGACCGTGCCGGTGTTCGCAGACGACAGCGAGAACCAGTAGAAACCGTAGGACGGCAGGGTGAGCAGGTAGGGCAGCTCGCCGATCGGCGGGAATTCGCTGCCGCCGGTGAGCTCGATCGGCACCGCGCTGCGCAGCTCCGACAGGTCGAGCTGCACCGCCTGCGGCGCGCGCGACAGGTTGGCGACGCAGAGCACGCGCTCGCCCTCGAACTCGCGGATCCAGGCCAGCACCTTGCGGTTGCTAGGATACAGGAACTGCATCGAGCCGCGGCCCAACGCCGTGCTGTTGTTGCGGATGGCGATCATCCGCCGCGTCCAGTTCAGCAAGCTGGTCTGCGACTGCGTCTGCGCCTCGACGTTCAGGGCGTCGAAGCCGTAGATCGGGTCCTGGATCGCCGGCAGGAACAGGCGCTGCGGGTTGGCCCGCGAGAAGCCGCCGTTGCGGTCGGGCGACCATTGCATCGGCGTGCGCACGCCGTCGCGGTCGCCGAGATAGATGTTGTCGCCCATACCGATCTCGTCGCCGTAGTACAGCACCGGCGTTCCGGGCATGGACAGGACGAGGGACTTCATCAGCTCGATCTTGCGCCGGTCGTTCTCGAGCAGCGGCGCGAGGCGGCGGCGGATGCCGAGGTTGATGCGGGCGCGGCGCTCGGCGGCGTAGAACGACCAGAGGTAATCACGCTCCTCCGCGGTCACCATCTCGAGCGTCAGCTCGTCGTGGTTTCGCAGGAAGATCGCCCATTGGCACCCTTCCGGGATCTCGGGCGTCTGGCGCATGATGTCGGTGATCGGGTGCCGGTCCTCCCGGGCGATCGCCATGTACATCCGCGGCATCAGCGGGAAGTGGAACGCCATGTGGCATTCGTCGCCGTCGCCGAAATACTGCGCGGTCTCCTCCGGCCACTGGTTAGCCTCGGCCAGCAGCATCCGGTCGGGATAGCTCGCGTCGAGCGCCGCGCGGATCGCCTTGATGACCGTGTGGGTCTCGGGAAGGTTCTCGCAGTTCGTGCCGTCGCGCTCGATCAGGTAGGGGATCGCGTCCAGGCGCAGGCCGTCGACGCCCATGTCGAGCCAGTAGCGCATCGTCTCGATGACGGCTTCCAGCACCTTCGGGTTGTCGAAGTTCAGGTCCGGCTGGTGACTGTAGAACCGGTGCCAGAAGTACTGCTTGGCGACCGGGTCCCAGGTCCAGTTCGAGGTCTCGGTGTCGAGGAAGATGATCCGCGTGTCGGAATATGGCGTGTCGGTGTCCGACCAGACGTAGAAGTCGCGCTCCGGCGACCCGGCCGGCGCCTCGCGGGCGCGCTGGAACCACGGGTGCTGGTCCGAGGTGTGGTTGATGACGAGCTCGGTGATCACCCGCAGGCCGCGCTCGTGCGCGGCTTCCACGAAGCGGCGGAAGTCCGCCATCGTCCCGTAGGACGGGTTGACCTCCTCGTAGTCGGCGATGTCGTAGCCGTCGTCCCGCAACGGGGACGGGTAGAACGGCATCAGCCAGATGGCGGTGACGCCGAGGTCTCGGACATAGTCCAGCCGCTGGGTGAGGCCCTCGAAATCACCGATCCCGTCATTGTTCGAGTCGAAGAACGACTTGACGTGGATCTGGTAGATGATGGCGTCACGGTACCATTGCGGATCGCTGCGATCGATCATCGCGTCGTTGCCTCGCACGTCGGATTCAGGGGCTTGTCGGGCCGGTCCCGCACGACGAGGTCGTCACGTGATCGGTGTGCAGCTGTCTAACCGCAGGATGGTGGCGACAGCGCGACCGACCGGGCCGATCGCGCGCCGTTTCTGGTTACACGGGCGGCTTCAGCCCGCAACCCGCTTCGGACGGCTGAGGCGCCAGATCACGCAGGACCGCTCGACCGGATCGAGGGCGATGCGGTGGGACTTGCCGCGCAACTCGAACGTGTATCCGTCGAGCAGGTCCTCGACCGCCACCGCCCCGCCGTCATCCTCGCCGAGCAGCCAGAGCGGCACCTCGTAGGTGCATTCCTGGCGGTTCTTCGGGTCGAGGTTGACCATCACGAACACGCAGTTGTCGCGATTGGGCGTGGTCTTGGCGTAGGCGATGATCTCGTCGTTGTAGGCGCCGGTGAAGACGACGTTGCGGAAGTCCCAGAGCGCGGGGTTCTCGCGACGGATCTGGTTGAGCTTGACGATGTGCTCGCGGATGTTGCCGGGGCGGTCGTAGTCCCAGGCCTTCAGCTCGTACTTCTCGGAGTTGAGGTATTCCTCCTTGCCGGGATACGGCGCGGCCTCGCACAGCTCGAAGCCGTTGTAGATGCCGTAGACCGACGACAGCGTCGCAGCCAGCGTCGCGCGCACGACGAAGCCCGCCTGCCCGCTGGTCTGGAGGTAGTGCGGGTTGATGTCCGGCGTGTTGGCGAAGAAGTTCGGGCGGTAGTACTCGCCCATCTCGCCGGCGAGCTCCATCGCGTAGGACGTCAGCTCTGCCTTGGTGTTGCGCCAAGTGAAGTAGGTGTAGCTCTGCTGGTAGCCGGCTTTGGCGAGCTTCTTCATCATCTTCGGCCGGGTGAAGGCCTCCGCGAGGAAGAGCGCGTCGGGGTAGCGGCCGTTCACCTCGGCGATCACCCATTCCCAGAACGGGATCGGCTTGGTGTGCGGGTTGTCGACGCGGAAGATGCGCACGCCGCGCGAGCACCAGCCGAGCAGGATGTTGCGCAGCTCGATCCACAGCGACGGCAGCGCGCCGCCGTAGAAGTGGACGTTCGAGATGTCCTCATACTTTTTCGGCGGGTTCTCGGCGAACTTCAGCGTCCCGTCCGGGCGCCACTCGAACCATTCGGGATGGTTCTTGATCCAGGGGTGGTCGGGCGAGCACTGGATCGCGAAGTCGAGGGCGACCTCCATACCGTGGGCGTGACTCGCCGCGACGAGGCGTTCGAAGTCGGCGAGCGTGCCGAGATCGGGGTGGACCGCTTCGTGGCCGCCCTCCTCGGTGCCGACCGCGTAGACCGAGCCGACGTCCCCCGGCAGCGCCTTCAGGGTGTTGTTCTTGCCCTTGCGGTTGGTGCGCCCGACCGGATGGATCGGGGTGAAGTACAGCACGTCGAAGCCGAGCTCGCGGATCTCCGGCAGGCGGCCGATCACGTCGTCGAAGGTGCCGTGGCGGTTCACGTCCATCGATTGCGAGCGCGGAAAGATCTCGTACCAGGCCGAGAACCGGGCCGCGAGACGGTCGGCGATCACCTGCGCGACGACGGGATAGCGCGAGGCGTTCACCCGCTCGGCGTTGCGGCGCACGAGGCTGGCAGAATCCGGGACGAGGATGCGGTCGAGCTGGGCGGCGGAGCCGGTCTCCTCGGCGCCGAGCGCGGCGACGAGCGCGTGCAGCCGCTCCTTGTCGCGTCCCTCGGCGAGGTCGGCGGCAGTCTGGACCAGGGTAACGCCCTCGATGGTCTCGAGGCGCACGTCCACTCCGGCGTCACGCTTCTTCAGGGTGTCGCGCATCCACGAGGAGAAGCCGTCGCGCCAGCCCTCGATGGTGAACTCGTAGCGGGCGTTCTTCTCCAGCGGGAAATGCCCGGCCCAGCGGTCGTTGTCGACGAACACCATCGGGTCGCGCCGCCACTCGGTCGCGCCGACGACGCGGGAGAGGATCGCGGCGTTCAGGATCTCGTGCCCGTCCGAGAAGATGTCGGCCTCGACCACGAAGCTCTCGCCGACGACGCGCTTGACCGGGGAGCGGCCGCCGTCGAGTTCCGGCGCTACCGCCTCGATCACGACGCGGCCCGTGCCGTCCGGCGTGCCGCGGCTCGGCAGCTTCGTCACCACAGCGGCCTCGGCGCTGATGATCCGCAGCTCGCCGGGCGCCAGGTCGATGGCGCTGCCGGGATGGAAGGCGATCGGCTCGGCCTCGGGGGTGCGATCGACGAACGGCCCGAGCATGCCGCCGGTGCGGGTGATCAGCGCGCCGGCATCGACCGGCACGGGCTTGTCGGTCGGGTTGAAGATCAGGATCACGGCGTGCCGCGCGGAGGCCGGGTGCCCGGTGTCGTAGCGGGCGAGCGCGACGAAGTCCGCATCCGGCGACGAGATGTGCGCCTGCGCGCCCTCGACGTTCGCGGCGGGAAGCTCGGCGCGGAGCGCGTTGATCGCGGTGACGTAGGCCGAGATGTCGATTCCGGTGTCTGACTCGCGGTCGGCCGGCGTGGTGTCGACGACGTGGACCGGGCGGCGATAGCCCCACTCGTAACCGATCGGCATCAGCACGCCAGCCGAGTAGAATGCGGCCAGCGCGTAACGGCTGCGCAGCTGCGCGGCGACGACGTCTGCCGCGCCCGTCACCTTGGCCGCCAGACGCGGCATGTCGTGGTTCTCGGGGAACGCGATCGAGGGGGCGATGACGCGCAGGCGCTCGTACTGCTCCAACGCCCAGGGCTTCTTCAGGTCCCACCACGCGAACGAGTTGAACAGGTAGTCGAAGCCCGCCCCGGCCGTGGCCCTCGCCTCCTCGAAGGTGCAGCCCAGCGTCTCGGCGGCAAAGAGGCAGCCGGCCTCGCGTGCCTTGGACTGGCCGATCAGGGCGCGCCAGGTCTCCGGCGGGACCTTGTAGGCGGCGTCGCAGCGGAAGCCGGCGACGCCGAGGCCCTGGAGGTGGGCGATGTAGGCGTCCCAGATCCGGGTCAGCTCGTTGCGCGGACCTTCGGAATGGTAGTCGAGCTCGGCCAAGTCGCCCCAGACGGTGCGGATCGTCGGGTCGTCGGGATCGACCGCCGCCGGGCTCGCGATCGAGCCGTCGGCCTCCTTGACGAACAAGTCCGGCCGCTCGCGGGCGAGGCGTCCGTCGTTGGCGGTGTGGTTGATGACGAGATCGGTCATCACCGACAGGCCGGCCGCCTCGGCCGCGGCGCAGAAGCGCCGGATCTGCGCGTCGTCGTCGGTGCCGTCGTCGTCGCGGAAGCGGTCGTCGAGGCGCTCCGGGTCGGCGACCGCGTAGAGGCTGCCCGACCCGCCGGTGGCGTGGAACGGGTTGAGGTAGACCCAATCGAAGCCGAGCTCCGCGATCCGCGGCAGCTCCGCCGTCCAATCCGACACCCGCCCGACGAGGAGCGGGAACAGGTTGTAGATCCGCGGCCCCAGGACGCGCGCTCCCGAGCCCCCCGTCGCGAGGCCGGCCGGCGGCGAGACGGGGGCCGCCCCGTCCGCTGCGGCTTTCCTCGATGCGGTTGTCGGTGCGTTCATGCTGGCCTCGAAAATATGGGATGGCGTCATCGGCTAACGCCCGAATGCCGGGTGCGTGCCGTGTCCGATGATCCGGCACGGCACGCGGGGTCTCAGGTCCGGCGCCGGAGCACGGCGTAGGGAAGCGCGGAAAACAGCGCTCCGAAATCCGCGGACCCCTCGTAGTCGGCCCCCGTGACGATGTCGTGCCAGCGGATGCCGGCGCCGAGGTCGACGGTCGTGCCGGCAAAGCCTGCGCCGGACCACGTTTCGTCCGTCACCAATCCGGCGACCAGGCGCGGGACGGCGACGAACAGGTCGCCCTCCGTGCTCGCGTCGGACCGCAGGTAGGCGATCACGTTCTCGGCCCGCGGGCCGGCGGCCTCGATCGCGCGATAGTCGGCCTCGGCGTAGAAGGCCGGCCGCGCGGCGCGGTCGGCGAGCAGTCGCGCCAGGGTAGCCTGCTTCACACGCCCGTCCGGCCAACGCGAAAGCAGCCCGGGCACGGCCCCCTCATCGGAGAGGGCGCGTTCGAGGGCCGGGTAGTCCACCGGCCGGCGGTTGTCGGGGTCGACGAACGAGAAGTCCCAGAACTCGGTGCCCTGGTACACGTCGGGAAGACCCGGCAGCGTGCATTTGAGGACCGTGCGGCCGAGGCCGGCGATCATGCCGAGATGGGCGAGGCGGCGGGCGAACGGCCGGAGCTGGGCCAGGAACGCGGAGCCCGGTGCGATCAGCGCCTCGAACAGCTTGGCGACCGCGCCCTCGTAGGCCGCGTCGACGTTAACCCAGCTCGACCGGCGCTTGCCCTCGCGCATCGCCTTCTCGCTGTAGGCAGTCAGGCGCTTGCGGAAGTCCTCGATCGCGTCGGGCGCGTCGGCGTCGAGCAACTCGAGCGGCCACGCCCCTAGGATAGCCTGGAAGAACATCCACTGGTCGTTGGCGTCCGGCGCTGGCTCGTCGTCGATGCTCGCGAGATGCGGGCCGGCGACCGTGCGCCAGAGGTCCCAGGCCCGGGCCCACTCCTCCGGCAGCTCGGACAGGGCGAGCAGGCGCGTGCGTGCATCCTCGCCGCGCTTGGTGTCGTGCGTCGCCGTGGTGATCATGGCGTTCGGCCAGTCGCGGGCGCGCGCCGCCTGCAGGCCGTGGAAGTGCTCGGCGTCCAGCCCATACTCGCCCGGGTCGCCGCCGACCTCGTTGAGGCCGAGCAGCATCGCGTAGCGGTAGAACAGCGTGTCCTCCAGGCTCTTGGCCATCACCGGGCCGGTGAGCTGCTGGAAGCGGCGGCGGAAGCGCAGGATCACACTCGGATCGGGCCTGCCGGGACCGGCGGTCTCAATCCGTCCGATCAGGGCGGCGGCGGCGAAGTCGTGCACCGAGCGGTCCGGCAACGCAGACCAGCGCTTGGCCTTGGCGACCGCGCCCTCGATCAACCGGATGTCCTCGGCCTCAACGTCGCTCTCGTCGAGGTCCGGCGGCAGGTAGCTGCGATAGGTCGGGAAGCGGGCGATGATCTCGATCAGCGCCCGGCGGATCGCGTTGACCGAGAAGTCGCGCGTGCGCCGGTCGGCGTCGGCGATCTCCTTGAGGTCGCTGGTCAGCACCTCGAGTTCGCTCGCGAAGCTGATCTCCAGGATCTCGGCCTTCGCGGCGCGAAGCTGGAAGCCGTAGGGCTCGTCGTAGCCGGTGGCCCACTCGTAGAGACGCTTGATCTTCCCGCGCTTGCCCTGATCGACCAGAATGCCGTCGAGGTGGTTCAGCACGTCGTAGCCGGTGGTGCCGGCCACAGGCCAGGGCCGAAGCTTCTCGCCCGGCTCCAAAATCTTCTCCACGACGACGTAGAAGCCCGGCCCAACGGCGGCCTGCAGCGCCCGCGCGTAGCCCTGCGGGTCGGCCAGCCCGTCGATATGGTCGATGCGCAGGCCGTCGATCCGCCCCTCGCGGACGTGCCGGAACACGGTCTCGTGCGAGCGGTGGAAGATGTCGTTCAGCTCGACGCGAAGGCCCGCAAGGGAGTTCACGTCGAAAAAGCGCCGATAGTTGATGTCGCTCGACGCGACGCGCCAATGCGCCAAGCGGTAGGCTTGACTTTCGAGCAGCCGATGGAGCGGGCCGAAGCTGTCGGGACGGCCCTTGAAGCCGTTGAGCAGCTTCAAGCTGCGGTCGACGGCGGCGCGGATTTCAGGCGACACCGCACAGACGGCGGCGAGACGCCGCTTCAGCCCCTCGGCCTCCTCGGGGAAGGCGTGACGCCGTTTCGGGTCGGTCTCGGCACCCATGGCGCGCAGGCGCTCGGAGATGGCCAGCAGCTCGCCCTGCGCCTCCTCGTCCACGTCGCCGAGCGCCGCGAGCACCCGGTTGAGGATCGTCGGGTAGTTCAGCGGGCGGATGGGGAACTGATGCTCGTAGTGCCACACGCTGAAGGCGCCGGCCTCTGCGTCGAACTTGAGTTCGAGGTTACCGTTCTCCAGCGCCTCGCCGTAGCGCTCGCCGAGGAAGGGGATGACGAGGTTGCGGTTGGCACCCAGGCGCTCCCAGTCGATGTCGAAGGCGTGGCCGAAGGGCGAGAGCGCGCCCCATTCGAGCACCGACAGCCACCACGGGTTGTCGGCGCCGCCGACGCCCATGTGGTTCGGGACGATGTCGAGGAGGAGCTTCAGCCCGTGCGCCCGCAGGGCGTCCGACAGGCGGACGAAGCCGGCCTCGCCGCCGAGTTCCGGGTTGATCGCCCCGTGGTCGACGATGTCGTAGCCGTGAGTCGAGCCGGGCCGCGCCTTCTGCAGCGGCGAGGCGTAGACGTGGCTGATGCCGAGCTTGGCGAGATACGGGACGATCCTCTCCGCGTCGGCGAAGGTGAAGTCCTTGTGGAATTGGAGCCGATAGGTCGCCCGCGGCGGCGCCGTCGCGAGACGCGCAGCGCCCGAGCGCGGGCCACGATCCTCGGCAGACAGCGAAGCGGCGAGCTTCGCCAGCGGGCCGCCGGGGGCGGCGATGGCGTTCAGGTCGCGGTCGAGCTTGCGCCGCCAGTTCGGATAGCCCTCGGTCGAGCCCGGAACGTTGGCCTGGCTCAGCTCGGACACCACGTCCTCGTACTGCACCGCCGTCAACATCGACGGGGCGCGGGCGAGGTAGCGCGCCGCGGCCTCGAACGGCGCGACGTCCGGCGGCTCGGCGCCGACGATGAGCTGCTGGCCGGCCAGCGCCTCCGACAGG
>NZ_VRUX01000509.1:0-3104 GCF_008039885.1 Methylobacterium sp. WL103 | reverse complement strand
CCTTGCAGGAGAGCCCGGCCGACGCGCCCGCCGCGCCGCTCACCGTCGGCCCGAAGCCCGGCGCCAACCAGCTCTCCCCGGCGATGGCCGCGGCGATCAACCGGCCGGTCGACAACGGCCCGATCAACTACGACAAGGCCTACGGCGCGATCGCCGACGACGCGTTCCCGGTGGCGGCCTTCAACTGGAAGAAGGCCAACCCGGCGTTCCTGCGCCAGGAGATCGCCTATACCGGCCCCTACGAGCCCGGCACGATCGTGGTCGACCCGCGGGCGCACCAGCTCACCCTGGTCCAGGCGGACGGCCGGGCGCGGCGCTACGGCGTCGGCGTCGGCAAGCAGGGCTTCTCGTGGTCGGGCGCCGCGACGGTGAACCTGAAGCAGGCCTGGCCGGATTGGTACCCGCCGAAGGAGATGATCGCCCGCACGCCGCACCTGGCGCGCGAAGTCGACACGCTGCCGAGCGGCGTCGGCGTCCCCGGCGGCAACCGCAACCCGCTGGGCGCCCGCGCCATGTACCTGTGGCAGGGCAACAAGGACACGCTGTTCCGCATCCACGGCACACTGGATCCGAACTCGATCGGCAAGAGCGTCTCGTCGGGCTGCATCCGCATGATCAACCAGGATGCGATCGACCTGTTCAGCCGCGTCAACGTCGGCACCAAGGTCGTCGTCCTGAACTGAGCAGGAATCGACCGCGCCGTCCGCGGGGGGAAGCCCCGGCGGACGGCGTTCGCGTTCGATCAATCCGCGTTGCGCTCGGCGCGGCGGTGCTCGCCGAGGATGCGCCGCACCGTGCCGGTGGCCGAGCGGTAGACCACGGTCTCCGTCTCGATGACGCCGGGCTTGAAGCGCACGCCGCGCAGAAGCGCCCCGTCGGTGACGCCGGTCGCCGCGACGGTGACGTCGCCGCGGGCCAGATCCGTCAGCTCGTATTTCCGGTTCGGGTCGCCGATGCCCATGTCCTGCGCCCGCCGGCGCTTCTCCGGCGTGTCGAGGATCAGCCGGCCCTGCATCTGGCCGCCGATGCAGCGCAGCGCGCCGGCCGCGATCACGCCCTCGGGCGCCGCGCCGATCCCGAGATAGATGTCGACGCCAGTCTCGTCGGGCGAGTTGGTGAAGATGATCCCGGCGATGTCGCCGTCGGAGATCAGGCGGACGCCAGCCCCCGTGGCGCGGATCGCGGCGACGAGGTCGCCGTGCCGCGGCCGGTCGAGGACGATCGCGACGATCTGCGAGGTCGGCACGCCCTTGGCGCGGGCGAGCGCGGCGATGTTGTCGGCGGGGCTGGCGTCGAGGTCGACGAGGCCGGGCGGATAGCCGGGGCCGATCGCGATCTTCTGCATGTAGACGTCGGGGGCGGCGAGCAGCGAGCCGCGCTCGGCCATCGCCATGATCGCGATCGCGCCGGGCATGTCCTTGGCGCAGAGCGTCGTGCCCTCCAGCGGGTCGACCGCGAGGTCGACGCGGGGGCCGCCGCCGCTGCCGAGGCGCTCGCCGATGAACAGCATCGGCGCCCGGTCGCGCTCGCCCTCGCCGATCACCACGGTCCCGTCGATCGGCAGCGCGTTGAGCTCGGCCCGCATCGCGTCGACGGCGGCCTGGTCGGCGGCCTTCTCGTTGCCCTGCCCGCGCAGGGCCGCCGCCGCGATGGCCGCGCGCTCGGTCACGCGTGCGAGTTCGAGGGTGAGCGTGCGCGCGACGACGCTCCGCGAGCCCTGCATGAGCGCCTCGTCCATCGTTTCCCAAGCCCTTCCCGCGGCCCGAACGTTTTCGGTGCCCCTGCTCCTACAGCCTACCGCGGCTAGGATGCACGAAAATAACTTGGGTTTTCGATTTTGGGCGGGATCGGAACGATAGTGCCGTTCTGTTGGGCGCCGAACAGGCTTATTCGCGCTCGATCCGGATGAGCTGCGGCGCCTCGGCCAGCAGCCCGTCGCCGGCGATGGCGTCGAGGGCCGCGCGGATGTTCCCCTCCGTCGCCGCGTAGGTGATCAGCACCAGCGGCACCGGCTGGCCGGAGCGGCCCTTCGGATCGCTTTCCGCCATCTCGCCGGTGCGGCGCTGCAGGATGCTCTCCAGCGAAATCTCGCGCTCGGCCATGCGGGTGGCCACGCCCGCCGCGACGCCGGGCCGGTTGTGGACCGTGAGGCGGATGTAATAGCCGCCCTCGTGCCGCTGCATCTCGACCCGCTCGGCCGGGCGCAGGGACGCGGTCGGGCAGCCGAAGGTCGGGCGGCTCAGGCCGGCGGCGAGGTCGGCGATGTCGGCGACCACCGCGGAGGCGGTCGCCTCGCCGCCGGCGCCCGGGCCGATCAGGGTCAGCTCGCCGACGGCGTCGGCATCGATCGTCACCGCGTTGGTCACGCCCATCACCTGGGCGATGCTCGAGGATTTCGGCACCATGGTCGGGTGCACGCGCTGCTCGATCCCCGCCTCGGTCGCCTGCGCGACGCCGAGCAGCTTGATCCGGTAGCCGAGCTCCTCGGCCATCCGTAGGTCGAGGGGCTTCACCCCGGAGATGCCCTCCACCGAGACGCCCTCGGCGTCGATCGAGGTGCCGAAGGCGAGGCTCGTGAGGATCGCGAGCTTGTGGGCGGTGTCGAAACCCTCGACGTCGAAGGTCGGGTCGGCCTCGGCATAGCCCAGGGCCTGCGCATCCTTAAGGCAGGCCTCGAAGGTCAGGCCCTCGCGCTCCATCCGGGTGAGGATGTAGTTGCAGGTGCCGTTCATGATTCCGTAGACGCGGCTCACGGCGTTGCCGGCCAGGCCCTCTCGGATCGCCTTGATCACCGGGATGCCGCCCGCGACCGCCGCCTCGTAGGCGAGCGCGACGCCCGCGGTCTCGGCCGACTTCGCCAGCGCCGCGCCGTGGAGCGCCAGCAGCGCCTTGTTCGCGGTGACGACCGGCTTGCCGGCGGCGAGCGCGGCCTCGACCACGGCTTTGGCCGGCCCTTCCGAGCCGCCGATCAGCTCGACCACGCAGTCGACCTCGGCCGAGCGCGCCATCTCCACCGGATCGTCGAACCATTGCAGCCCGGCGACGTCGAACCCGCGGTCGCGCGTGCGGTCGCGGGAGGAGACGGCGACGACGCGGATGTCGCG
>NZ_VRUX01000508.1:0-3109 GCF_008039885.1 Methylobacterium sp. WL103 | reverse complement strand
AGGCCGAGGTCGCTGCCAACGCCGACGCGCATCAGGCCCGGTTCGACCTGGCGCTCGGGCTCAACGCCGGGAACGAGCGCGAGAAGGCGGTCGATCACCTGATCGAGATCATCCGCCGGGACCGCACCTGGAACGAGGACGGCGCGCGCAAGCAGCTGCTCCAGTTCTTCGAGGCCTGGGGTCCGATGGACCCGGCCGCGATCCGCGGGCGGCGCAAGCTCTCGACGCTGCTGTTCGCGTGAGGTCGGACTCCGAAGGTTTCGTATCGCTGGAGGCGTCATGAGCACGCATGCGGGCTACAAGGGTCCGGGCGATTGCCCCCCCGTCATCCCGGTCTTCCCCCTGCCCGGCGCCCTGCTGCTGCCGCGCGGGCAGATGCCGCTCAACATCTTCGAGCCGCGCTACCTCGCCATGGTGGACGACGCGCTGCGGACCGACCGGGTCATCGGCATGATCCAGCCGGACGCCGAGGGCGGCGCCTCGCCGATGAGCCCGAAGCTGTACCGGGTCGGCTGCGCCGGCCGCATCACCCAGTTCGCCGAGACCGGCGACGGCCGCTACCTGCTGTCGCTGACCGGCATCGGCCGCTTCCGGGTGATGAGCGAGCTCGCCACCACCGGCGCCTACCGCCGTTGCCAGGTCAGCTACGACGACTTCGCCATCGACTTCACCGCGCGCGCCGGGGAAGACGCCGTGGACCGCGACGGCGTCCTGCGGGCCCTGCGCGACTTCGTCGATTCCAACGACCTCAAGGTCGACTGGGCGGGCATCGAGGAGGCCCCGAACGAGGCGCTGGTCAACGCGCTCTGCATGATGAGCCCGTTCGGCGTCCGCGAGAAGCAGGCGATGCTCGAGGCGCCCGACCTGAAGACCCGCGCCGAGATCCTGGTCGCGGTCACCGAGATGGAGATGGTGCGCAGCACCGGGCCCGAGCCGACGATGCAGTAGCGGGCGTTCCCACGGCGGGTTCGGCGATGACGAACGCCTGCGCCTCCGCTACCAACCGGCACGGCTTCGAACGGAGATCGAGAGCATGACGCAGGACATGACCACCCCGGGCACCGCCGTCGAGGCGACCCGCGTCGACCCGAAGCTGCTCGAGCTGCTGGTCTGCCCGCTGACCAAGGGCACCCTCGACTACGACGCCGGCCGCCAGGAACTGATCAGCCGCTCGGCCAAGCTCGCCTATCCGATTCGCGACGGCATCCCGATCATGCTGCCGGAAGAGGCGCGCCAGCTCACGGACTGATCCGGCACGAGGAGCCAGGCATGGCCTTCAAGGCGAAATCGGCCTCCGAGACCAAGGCCGCCGACCTCGCGTCGGCCCTCGTGCGCATCGCCGACCGGGACGGCGCGCCGCTTCAGGTCGGCGTCGACCGGCTGCGTCAGGGCAACCCGCGCCTGACGCCGCTGGCGATCGGGCAGCTCTATCGCAAGCACCGCGACCACCTCGACACCGCGCTCGCCGAGCGCGGCTACGTCCTCGTCGGCTATGCCGACCAGGGTCCGGGCCGCGGCATGGAATTCGCGATCGACCCGGCCTGACGCCGCACTCTCGGCCGACGCAAGCCGCGCCGACGCGAGGCACGCCGACGAACGTGCCGCGGTGCCCGTCCGCCCGCCCCCGTGCTAGGGGACGGCATGCCCCGCTGGCTTTTCCTCACCTTCGCCGCCGCCATCGTGCTGGCCGTGTTCGGCAGCGCCTTCATCGCCCTGAGGGGCGCGCCGGCCAAGCCGTCGATCTCCGAGCCGGCCGCCGCCCCGCGCTGAATCGCGTTTCGCGCGATCGATCGCGCGAGAGCATGTTCCGTGATCTCTGGATCACGGAACATGCTCTAATACCAAGTCTCATGGGTAGGAACCCATGAGGTCCGGCGGATTGCCGCCGCCCCGCAGTTGCGGGGGCCAGACTTCAATGAGTCGGGCTCATCGAGGTCTGGTATAACTTGCTATGTGGTCGCACTTTCCTCATGCGAGCCGGCATCCACCTCGCATGAAAATGCGCTAGGGCGCCGCGTCCTGGCGTGCCGACGCGATCAGGCGGTCGCCGTCCTCGCGCAGCAGCAGGCGGTCCACGACGAGGGCGTCGACGGATTTCGTGACCGCCGCAACGTAGGCGTCCGCGCTTGCGTAGCGCTCCTCCAGGGACGGGCGCGGGTCGCCGGCCGCCTCGCGTTCGGCCCGCGTGCGCGCGAAGCCGATCTGGCTTCCCTCGCGATCGCACAGGGCGCCGGCCGGGAACGGGTCGGCGTAGAGGTTCCAGCCGGTGAAGGTCGCGCGCGGGGCCGCGACCGCGGGCAGGCGGATGCCCGCCGCCTCGTTGCCGTCCGCGTCGACACGCGGCACCAGCGGCCGGTACTGCGGCCCGGTCTCGGGGCGCGGGTCGACATAGGTGGAAAATCGCGCGATCGCGTTGGGCGTCGTCGGCACGGGAATGCCCACCAGGAACGGGAAGCCGGCGTCGGCGGCCTCCACCAGCGTGCCGTCCGACAGGCGGGGGACGCGGCTCTCCGGCGGAGCCTTGCCCGCGGTCACCCATTCCTCGAGCGCGACGAGGAGCGCCCGCAGGGCCGGCGCCGGGTTCAGGGTGCTGCGCGGGTTCGCGCACGCCCCCTTGGTCGAGGTCAAGCCGGCGCGCCCGTAATGAAAGCCGCTGGAGACCAGGAAGGCGCGCGACGTCTCGGGCAGCGGCATGTCGGACCGGCCGAGCGGGTCCGTGGTGAGCATCGAGGCGCCCTTCTGCCAATACTCGGTGCCGGTGTTCACCTCGATCAGGAGCGGGTCGAAGCCGTCGTCGCGCAGGAGCGCGCCGGTCCGGCCGGTGATCGGATCGTGCTGCCGCGCGGTGGAGAACGGAAAGGCGTTCTCGGGATAGAGGTGGTCCTCGTGCTGCGTGTTGGTGCGGGAGGGCTGCCCGAACCGGGCGTTGAGGAAGATCCCGCCGACGCCCGCGATGTGCGAGAGCATGCCGTCGAAGACCCGGCGGCCGGCCTCGTCGCGGTTGAAGCCCTGGAAGACGAAGTCGCGCAGGTAGCGCCCGCTCTGCGAGATGCCGAGGGCGACGGCGTGGCGGATGGAGCCGCCGGCCGGGTTCGCCCCGTCGGCCGCG
>NZ_VRUX01000507.1:0-3117 GCF_008039885.1 Methylobacterium sp. WL103 | reverse complement strand
AATCAGCACGTCCGCCTGACGTAGCTTCGCGACGATCTCCTCGGGCTTCGGGTGCTTTGCCATCTCGTCCGTCCTCCAGGCTCAAAAGCCATACCAAAGGGCGGACCACTTCAATGGGGGCGGACCAGAAGCGCATCGCGGAACTTGAGAATGCCATCGCGGCGGTAGAGGCGGTGGCCGACGAGGAACGAAGGCAGCAACGGTAGGGCCGTCGCGACGGACATGGCCACTTAGGCGGCTTCGGTCTCCACCACTTGGCGCAAGGCGTCCAAGGCTTGCTGGCGCCCCCTGTCGGTCTTCAATAGAGACCAGAGCCGCAGGCATTCGTCGGCCGCCATGAGATCGATTGCGATCTTTCCGGTTGTGAATTGATCAACTGACACGCCAAGATTATCGGCGATTTCTTGCAACTTGACGAGAGCCACTGCCTTTAGCTCGGCCATCATTGACCCCAATAGTTCTTTGCTGGATTGTTTCCAACGGAAATTGCAGCGATAAGTGCGGCGGCTATCTACCACCTACGGTTGGTGGTGCCATGTGGTTAGATAGCGCACAACCTATCTCTTGCGGTCACGGAGAGGCGGGCCGGCAAAATGATTTTTCTCACAGACGCCGCTGGACAGTGCGTCTACGCGAGCAGCGAATGGGCGAAGCTCACAGGGCAAGAGATCAAGGACGCCCTCGGTCGGGGCTCGCTTGCGCGCGTGCATCCTGATGACCGGTCAACCGTCGAAGATATTATCAACCAGGCAACCCAGCAGGGCGCTGAGTTCAACGTGCGGTATCGTCTCCTCAAACCCGATGATACGTGCCGATGGGTAGCCGCAGGCGGGGTCCCTTCGTTCGGGCTGTTAGGGGACGCCTTCGCTGGCTACCTTGGTACGATTACGGAACTTGCTGAGGGCGCAACGGACACGATCCGCGCCTATGGCAAAGTCGAGCGCTTCCGGCCCCCTGCACCTTACCAGACAACCACACCTAACTCGGCGCTCGATCGAGTCGCTGATCACCTCATCATGGCTCATTCGCTCATTGAAGATGATGGTGGGAAGCGAGCGCTACCCGACTTGCGCAATGCTCTCTTCAAAATCGGTCAGGCTTTGGCGGAAAAGGTCACGGAGCGGGAACGCCTCAACTGAGCCGCGAGGTATGCCGGACCTGTATGTCCGAACGATATCGTCGCCTTTTCGTTGCCGCGTGAATGTTTAGGACGTTCGCTTCTAAAGTTTTTATCCGAGAGCGAGATACGTATTAGGCGACGATAGCGGTGATTGAGCGACTAGTGCTTATCGTAGCCCTGTCCTCGCCTCTCAAACGAGGCTGGATGGGTGGCGGGCCGAACCAAGTTAACAGTACGGGCTCCGGCCCGCCTCATTCTAGATCGCATGCTGCTTCATCCAAGCGTCGCGATCCGCGCGCGCCACGGCCAACTCCCTCTGCACCTCCTCAAGCCCGGCATGCATCTCGCCGGCATCGACGGCGGTCTCGATCAGCAGCTCCTGCGCCTCGGCCAGCGCCGCGCGCAACTCCGCGTTCTCGGTAGCGAGCGCCAGGACCAGAGCCGCCGTGTCGTCGCTCATCCTTCAGCAACCTGTCTGGCGCATTGTCATTGACGCTGCATACGCGGCCGGCTGATCCCCCCGATCCGCTGCGACGGCCCTGTTCTTGTCCCCGCAAGCAGGGCCGCCACCTCATAGAGGCAGTGAGCAGGCCATAAGCCGGCGCAGGCGGTTCCTGTTCCTCGCATCACCGACCTTCACGTCACCGCCTATCGCAAATCTTCGTCAGTCTCGACGGGGGTGGGGACGGCCTTGGCATGGACATGGGTAGCCGCTCGGGCGCGGGGGTGCGCGCTTTCCGTGAAGCAGCCGGCGCAAATCGAGGCTGTGGCTCGCCGCTCAGCGGCTAGGATGCGGCTTTGGAAGGCGTCGTCACCGACTTGCGCCTTGGTGGCTTCGCTCTCGATCCTCTGTTCGGATGGGCTCACCCGATCCGTTGCTCCTAGCTGAACTACATTAGCTGCTGAGGCCGACGTAGCGACGAGGCAGAGGCAAAGGGTCAGGCGGCGCATCACGGTCTCCAAATCAGCTCGGCGAGCCAGCACCTTGCCGCAGGCCAAATTACGGCGCCTTAGGCGTATCCTTGACCAAGCGGCAGCGCTCACGTCGGGGCTCGACATGGCGCCGTTGGCTCAAGCAAGGAGCAACTGACGGGTTGACACCACGATCCTCAAATCCCGCTTTCGAGGGACCATTTTTCCGACCCAACAGTTTGGCCGCCTGTTACCGCCCACTTGCCGACAGTGACCTTGTCGTCGATGACCTGAAAGCTTGCCACACCGCCGGACCCTGGCGCGCCAGTCGCTTGAAAGACGACGGATAAGACAGTTCCGGTCAGGATGCCGGTTCCGATCTGGCGCCCAGATCCAATCTGCCAGACCACGCTGTAGGTGTCGCCGGTCCTTTTGATCATTGCTTCTCCTTTATAGAGTTGGGGTTGTCCTGGGTTCTGACCTTCAACCTTGTATCGGCCCTCAATAGCTTGCGCTGGCAATGTCAAAGCAGCGAGCGCTGTCAAAGCAAAAATAATCTTCATCGGGGCTCCTGCAGTCGGGTTGCTCGACATCTTCTAGCCGCCTGAAGCTGGCCTCGAGAGCAGAGCCTGCGACGGCCGTCAGGTCTGTCGAACACTTACCTGCGACTACCGCATGGCTCGTCCAGCTCTACCAGCCTCTCGGATTTGCGGAAGGGCTCTGTCGGCAGGGTCGCCCGCCGCTTGTCGGCAGCCCTTTTGACGGCTCCGAAGCCCTGAATTCATAGGGTATGAAACATCAGTAGGCGTGCGCTTCGCGGATTTGCACCCTCCCTCCCCTGCGGAGGAGGGGGCGCCTTTCCACGCTAGCCGAAGCCAAGCAGTCCACTCCACCGAGACAATCCTGACCACGTTCGTGTCGTTGCGGAAGCGGGCCATCCGGCGCTCCTCAACGGTTACCAGCGCGGCCTTCCGCGCTTCGCGGATCGCGTTGCGCACGGTGGTCTCGGCCACGCCGGCCGCCGCCGCGAGGTGTCCGACCGCTAGCCGGCAATCGCCCCGGCGGGCGGTCGGACACCTCGCGGC
>NZ_VRUX01000506.1:0-3121 GCF_008039885.1 Methylobacterium sp. WL103 | reverse complement strand
GCCTCGCGCAGGAGGCGGCCGAGAGCGCCCGCTCACACGGACGCGCGGCGGAGCGGGATCTGGCGGAGTATTGCGCCCAGTGGCGGATCGACAACCCGCTCGGGCGCGGCGACGGCAATCGCGGCGATCAGCCGGCGACCCTGGGCTACGCCTGGGTCCGGCGCGAGCACGACGAGGTCGAGGGCCACGAGCTGCGCCGCTACCGCGCCCAGGCCGAGCGCGCCACCGACGAGATGCGCCGGCTGATGACCGAGGACCTGCTGACGCGGCTGGCCGACAAGTTCGAGCGCGTCCGCGCCCGCCTCGACGCCCTCAACGAGCGGCTCTCGACCCAGCGCTTCACCGGCCAGACCTACGCCTTCGAGGCGACCGTCGATCGCCGCTACGCCGCCGTGCACGCCTTGGCGACCGAGGTGGCGCGCTCGCCCGACGCCGCGCAGGCGCTGCTGCCCGACGACGGCGAGGGTCCGATGGCGGCGGCTTTGGCGGAGGTCACCGCCCTGATCTCGGGGGCCGAGGACGCGGCGCGGCTCGCCGACTACCGCAACTACTTCGTCTACGAGATCGGGATGCGGGACGGGGCCGGCAACCGCACGACGATGTCGAGCCGGGCGCTGCGCGGATCGGGCGGCGAAGCGCAGGCGCCGTTCTACGTGGCGATCGCCGCCTCGCTCGCCAGCGCCTACTATCCCGGCGACCGGCCGGGCGACGAGAATCCCGGTTTCGGCCTATGCCTGCTCGACGAGGCGTTCTCGAAGCTCGACGTGCGCAACAGCCAAGCGCTGGTCGACCTCTATGCGGCGTGGGGGCTGCAACTGCTGATCGCCGCCCCGGAGGACAAGCGCACGACCCTGACCGAGGTGATGGACACCATCGTCACCGTCTACAAGAGCCCGGACCTCGCCTCGGTGCGGATCGAATCCGAGCACCCGCTGGAGGCGGCCAAGCGTGCCCTGCACGCGATCAATCCGGAACGGTACGACGACGATCGCGATGCGGCCGAATAGGTGGCGCGGTGCGAATTAGGCACCGCCGGCACGAGAACGATCGGGAGAACGTCCGGCCAGCGGTGCCAGCCAGACGAGAGGGGGGAACTCATCAAGCCGGCTTTAACTTAAAATAAGCAAGCCCAGCCGGCATTCACATTTGTCAAAACGGCACCGACAAAACGCGCCGTCGTCCCACTTATCCACCGGCCGCCCTCCCCGACCCCTCGTCGTGAAGGTGGAGGGCCGGAAAGGCGGGTCGCACAGGGGCTTAGTTGAGGTAGGTGCGGATCCAGTTCGGGGACAGGATCTCGCCCTCCTCCGTGATGATCCAGGGCTGCTTGGCCGGGTCGGTCAGCGCGCCGGCTGCGGCGGCGATCGCCTCGCGCAGGGTGCCGTAGCGCTCGGGCTGCGCCAGCGGCGAGGTTGCCGGCAGGGTGCGCCAGATCGTCAGGTCGGCGGGTCGTTCGAGAGCCTCGGTTTCCATCTCACTCTTTTCCTTCCGAAACGGCATCGTCCGTTCAGGCGTCCGCAGCCGACGCGAGGGTCGGCCGACCAGGAACACACCGTATTCATTCGAGAAACGAAGCATCTCTAAGGCGGCTTCACGATCATTGCGGCATCCTGGTCAGAAACCGGTCATGATTGCGTCGCAAATCGTTCGCGTCTCCTTGCCCACCAGAAGTGGCAGATTAGACGCGGACACCTCGGAGCTTCGTCTTGTCTTCCCGAAACTGTGGTCTCGAGGAATGACCATTCCGTTAGCGTCTCCGCCGCGCCGCGACGGTGCGGCGCCACTCCTTGATCATTCCCGTGCAAGAACGTTGAAGCGCACAGGCTGAATGCCACGTTAAGGGCGGCGCGCAGGTCAGCCCCGCGTCTGCGCCCGCCTGCCGGAGAGGTCACCCATCGTGCCGGATCGTTTTGTGCGCCTCGTGCTGGCGGCCGTCCTGGTGCTGCTGACGCTGTTCGTCGCCCAGCCCTACGTCACCGCATTCCTGTTCTCGCGCGGGGTCCCCCGCGCGATCACCGCCCGCGGCGATCTCGCGCCGGCGGAGGCGACGACGGTAGCGCTGTTCGAGCGGGCGAGTCCCTCGGTCGTCCACGTCTTCGCGCAGGGCGCGGCCCGCGGCGCCGACCTGATGAGCCTCGACGACGAATCCGAGCAGGGCCAAGCGGGCGGTCAAGGGGGCGGCCAGGGCGGTTCCGGCAACACCCAGACCGGGACCGGCTTCGTCTGGGACGCCGGCGGCCACGTCGTCACCAACAACCACGTCGTTCAGGCGGCGATCCAGTCGGGCGGGCCGATCTCGGTCCGGCTGTCCTCGGGCGAGGTCGTGACGGCGACGGTGGTCGGCGCCGCGCCGGCCTACGACCTCGCGGTGCTGCGCCTCGGGCGCGTCGCCAAGGCGCCGCCGCCGCTGGCCGTCGGCACATCGGCCGACCTCAAGGTCGGCCAGTCGACCTTCGCCATCGGCAACCCGTTCGGCCTCGACCACACGCTGACCACCGGCGTGATCAGCGCCCTGCAGCGGCGCCTGCCGACGAGCGAGGGGCGCGAGCTGTCCGGGGTGATCCAGACCGATGCGGCGATCAATCCCGGCAATTCCGGTGGGCCGCTGCTCGATTCCGCCGGGCGGCTGATCGGGGTCAACACCGCGATCTTCTCGCCGTCCGGCGCCAGCGCCGGTATCGGCTTCGCGGTGCCGGTGGACGTGGTGAACCGCGTCGTGCCGGACCTGATCCGCAACGGGCGTGTGCGCAATCCCGGCGTCGGCATCATCGCCGGGCAGGAGGCCACAGCCGCCCGGCTCGGCATCGACGGCGTCGTGGTCCTGCGCTTGCTGCGCGGATCGCCAGCCGCGAGCGCGGGCCTACGTGGCGTCGACCCGCAGACCGGCACGGTCGGCGACGTCATCGTCGGCGTCGGCGACCGCCCGGTGCATCGCCTCGCCGACCTTACCGCGGCGATCGAGGCGGCGGGCCTGGGACAGCAGATTGACCTCGCGGTTGAGCGGGACGGGCGCGTCCGCCGCGTGCGCATCACGACGGCGGACGTCGCGGAGAACCGGCCATGATCCATCCTCGCCTGCTCGTCGTCGGCCTTGCGGCCGGCCTCTGTACGGCCCCTCCCC
>NZ_VRUX01000505.1:0-3125 GCF_008039885.1 Methylobacterium sp. WL103 | reverse complement strand
TCCTGTGCGTGCCCGTCGGCGCCATCGGCCCGGTCGCCGCGGCGATGGCCCCCCACCTCAAGCCCGGCGCCGTGGTCTCGGACGTCGGCTCGGTGAAGGCCTCGGTCGTCGCGGCCGTGAGCCCGCACCTGCCCGACGGCATCGTGTTCGTGCCGGGCCATCCCGTCGCCGGCACAGAGTATTCCGGGCCGGATGCCGGCTTCTCGACGCTGTTCTCCAACCGCTGGTGCATCCTCACTCCGCCGGAGGACGCGCCCGAGGCCGCGGTCGAGCGGGTGCGCGCCCTGTGGCAGGGGCTCGGCGCCGTCGTCGAGACGATGACGCCGGAGCACCACGATCTCGTGCTCGCCATCACCAGCCACGTGCCGCACCTGATCGCCTACAACATCGTCGGCACCGCCGCCGACCTCGAGCAGGTGACGCAATCCGAGGTGATGAAGTTCTCGGCCGGCGGCTTCCGCGACTTCACCCGCATCGCCTCGTCCGATCCGACCATGTGGCGCGACATCTTCCTGACCAACCGCGAGGCGGTGCTGGAAATGCTCGGGCGCTTCAACGAGGACCTGTCGGTGCTGACCCGGGCGATCCGCTACGGCGACGGCGACGCGCTACACGACCTCTTCACCCGCACCCGCGCGATCCGCCGGGGCATCGTCGCGCAGGGTCAGGAGACGGCGGAGGCCGATTTCGGCCGCGCGCGGGCGGCGGAGGGCGTCCCGAACGCAGGGTAGCTCGCCTGGACGGCAGGCCGTTCGTCTTGCCGCCGCCGTGCCGCCATGCTGCAACGGCTGGCATGACCGCGATGACCCTTACTGATACCCGCGACTTCCTCGACCGGGAGTTTCCGCAGATGCAGGCGGGCGGTCGCGCCTTCCACCTGGAGGCCGTCGGCCCGCTGACCGCGCGGATGCGGCTCGATGGAGACGATCGCTTCCTGCGCCCGGGCGGCACGCTGTCCGGCCCTGCGATGATGGCGCTGGCGGACTACGCGCTCTACGCGGCGATCCTCGCCCAGATCGGGCCGGTGGCCCTCGCGGTGACGACCAGCCTCACCTTCAATTTCCTCAGGAAGCCAGCGGGGCTCGTGCTGGTCGCCGACGTCGCGCTGCTGAAGCTCGGCCGGCGCCTCGCCGTCGGCGAGGTGCGGATCACGGCGCCCGGCTCGGACGACCTCGTGGCGCAGGCGAACGGGACGTATTCGATCCCGCCGCGGTGAGGGACCTACCGATCGGCGTAGCGGGACCAGAGCGTGACGCCGAAGCCGACGGCGACCGCCATCAGCGGCGCCACGACGAAGGCGACGATCTGAATATCGGTCATGATTTCAGCCTTCCGAGAATGACGCGCGCACAGGTGTGCAGCGCGATGCTCGCGAGAAGAAAGATCGCGATGCCGCCTGCCAGAGTCAACGCCGACAGGCTCGTCTGCGCCGAAACGCCGAAGACGGTGGCAGCGAGCGGCGCGACGACGCCCGCGCTGAACAGGCCGCCTGCAGCGGTGTTCAGGTAGGACGCGCACGGCGTGATCCGCTCGTTCGAGACGAGGCTCATGCCGCGCTTCCGCGCCCCTCCGAGAGCCGTGCGGCGTAGCGGGCGATCAGGTCGACCTCGAGGTTCAGGTGGTCGCCCGCCCGGCGCTCGCCCCAGGTGGTCACCTCCAGCGTGTGCGGGATCAGCAGGACCGAGAAGGTGTCGCCCTCGACCGCGTTGACGGTCAGCGACGTGCCGTCGAGGCAGACCGAGCCCTTCTTGGCGATGAAGTGGGCGACGTCGGCCGGCGCCCGCAGGGTGAACCGCTCGCTCGCGCCCCAGGCGCCGGCGGTGACGGTCTCGCGCTCGAGGATCTCGGCGACGCCGTCGACGTGGCCGGTGACGAGATGGCCGCCGAGCTCGTCGCCGATCTTCAGGGACCGTTCCAGGTTGATCCGGGTGCCGGCCTCCCAGGCGCCGACCGTGGTCAACGCCAGCGTCTCGGCGGCGGCGTCCACCGCGAAGACGCAGCCGCCGTCGGAGGGTTCGATCGACACCGCGGTGAGGCAGGGGCCGGAGCAGGCGATCGAGGCGCCGAGCGCGATCGAAGCCGCGTCGTAGGCGGCGCGTATGGTGAGGCGGCGCATGCGCGCGTCGCCCGAGACCGAGAGGACCGTGCCGACGTCGCTGACGAGACCGGTGAACATCGCTTAAGCCTCGTTGCGTTCGTAGGTCGTCGCCCGGTCTGCCCCCAGGTCGAGGGACTCGGCGATCCGGAACCGTTCGCCGTCCAGCATCGCCCCGAGATGCGGGCCGACCGCCGGCAGGCCGCCCTGCGGCCCGCAGGTGCCGGGACCGGTGATGAGGGTGCAGGTATCCACGAGATCGGCTTCGGCCAGCGCGTCGGCAAGGTGGGGGCCGCCCTCGCTGCAGAGCCGCGTCAATCCGCGCTCGCCCAGCATCGCGAGCGCCGCGTGCAGGTCGACCCGCCCGCGCTCGTCCGCCGGCACGCGCACCACCTCGACGCCGAGCGATTCGAGCATCCGCTTGGCATGGGCCGGGGCGCCGCGCGTCGTCACGACCAGCGTCGGCACGTCGTGGGCGCTGCGCACGAGCACGCTCGACGACGACAGCCGCAGCTGCGAATCGAGCACCACCCGCAGCGGCGAGCGGGGGGCGAGCCCGGGTAGGCGCACGGTGAGCGAGGGGTCGTCGGCGCGGGCGGTGCCGATGCCGACCAGGATCGCGTCGGCATGCGCCCGCCAGAGATGCACCGCGCCGTCGGCGATCGCGCCGGTGATGCGCAGCCGCTCCGTGTCGGAGGCGGCGGCGAACCCGTCCTGCGTGCGCGCGAGCTTGAGGTGGAGATGCGGCCGTCCGAGGGTCACGCGCGTCACGTGCCCGGCATGGTCGCGGCGGGCCTGGCTCCGAAGCAGCCCGGTCTCGACCGGGATGCCGGCGTCCCGCAGGAGCGCGTGGCCGCGGCCCGAGACCCGCGCGTCCGGGTCCTCCATCGCGCTGACCACCCGCGCGATGCCCGCCGTGACGATCGCGTCGGTGCAGGGCGGGGTGCGGCCGTGATGCGAGCAGGGTTCCAGCGTCACGTAGAGCGTCGCGCCGCGGGCGGCGTCGCCGGCATCCGCCAGGGCCAGCGGC
>NZ_VRUX01000504.1:0-3136 GCF_008039885.1 Methylobacterium sp. WL103 | reverse complement strand
CGCGCCGAGGCCGCCGCCGCGGGCCGCGACCCGCAGGACGTGAAGGTGTTCATCGGCATCGCCGCCATCCCCGGCCGCACCCGTGCCGAAGCGGAGGACAAGCGCGCCGAGTACATGCGCTACGCCAGCGCCGAGGCCGGGCTCGCGCACTTCTCCGCCTCCACCGGCATCGATTTTTCCCGCTACGGCCTCGACGAGCCGATTTCCTACGCCCCCGGCAACGCCATCCAGTCGGCCACCGCGGCCGCGGCCAAGCGCGGGCTGACCAAGCGCGACCTGCTCTCGGAAATGGGCCTCGGCGGCCGCTACGCGGTGTTGACCGGCAACGCCGTGGCCATCGCCGACGAGCTGCAATCCTGGGTCGAGGAAGGCGAGGTGGACGGGTTCAACCTCAGCCGCATCGTCGTGCCGGAAAGCTTTTCGGACTTCATCGATGTCGTGATCCCGGAGCTTCAGGACCGCGGCCTGTACAAGACCGGCTACGCGCCGGGCTCGTTTCGGAACAAGCTGTTCGGCCAGGGCGACCGCCTGCCCGCCCGCCACGCAGCGCAGGCCTACCGCAGCGCCGCCGCCGTCACGGGCTGACGGCCGGCGCGACGGTTCAGATGCCGACGCGGCCGAGGCCCGGCAGCTTGAGGCCGGGGCGGCGGATGTCGAGGCCCGCGACGGCGCCGAGGAGGTTGACCTCGAAGCCCTCGACCCAGCCGAGCGTCAGCCCGAGATAGCCACCGAGGTTGATCCGGAACCCGGTTCCCGACGGCGTGAGGCCGACCCAGCGGCCGTCGTAGGGGAAGTCCTTGCCGATCGCCGTCGCCGGCAGGCTGGCGCGCATCTCTGGTACGGCGCTCATCACCGCGGCCACGAAGGTGTTCGAGTTCGGCCCGGGCCAGAGGTGGTAGTCGCCGAGCTTGGCATAGCGGTAGGTGGCGATGGTCTCGCGGATGCGCGGCAGCATCTGCTCCGCATCGACCCCGTCGGCGGCGAAGACCAGCTCCGGCACGCTGCCGAACCAGCGCCCGTCCGGTACGAAGCGATCGACCCAGATCGGCATGCCCCAGGCGGTGTAGTCGAACCGCCGGTAGGCGCGGTCGCCCGCGCCCTTCACGACGATCCAGCTGTGGCTCGCGATGATGCCGCGCCAGCTCACCGTCCGCGCCGAGAACACCCGCACCACGGCCGCGGGGTTCTGCGCCGCCGGCGGCAGGAGGCCGGCGCTCGACCGGTCGGCGGTGCGCCAGTCGGCGACGTCGTTGCGCAGGTAGTAGAGGGCCGCCGACACCGCGATCGGGGCGAGGAATACGAGCACGAAGACGAGGAGGGCGATGCGGAGCACGCGGGTCGGGTCCGGGGCAGGGCGGGACGTTCGGATCTAGGGACGGCGCCGGGCGGTTGGCAGAGCGGTGCGGCGTCATCGCGCCTCGGTTGGTCGGCCGGACGGCATCACCCCACCGGCCTGGAATCCTCGCATGTGGTACCTTTACGGCGTCGTCCTGCTCGCCGGGATCGCCAACGCCATCCAGCCCGGACAGAACGCGGCCTTGGCCAAGGGCTTCTCGCAGCCGATCACCGCCGGCCTCGTCGTCGGGATCACCACGGCCACCACCGTGCTCGTCGTCGGCCTCGTCACCGGCCGTCTGTCCTGGCCGTCCTCCGGGGGGATGGCGTCGATCCCGTGGTGGGGCTGGTTCGGCGGCGTCTTCGGCGGCGGCATCGTGATCACGCAGCTGCTGATCGCCCGCGAGATCGGCGCCGGCGCCTTCCTCGGCCTGCTGGTGACGGCGGGCGTCGTCACCTCGGTGCTGCTGGATCACTTCGGCTGGGTCGGCTTCGCGGTGCATCCGGCGACGCCCTGGCGCATTCTCGGCGGCATCTTGATGGTCGGCGGCGTCGCCCTGGTCGCCCTGTTCTGAGGAATCGCCGGCGCGATCGGGTCAGCCCGCCTCGTCGGGTCGCGCGCCTCTAGCGAACGCCGCGCGGAACCCCGGCCTAGCCAGGGCGGCGAGGACGTCGCGCAGCGCATCGGTCCGCTCGCGGCCGAAGGCCGCCTCGAAGCGCGTTTGCGCGGCCTGCCAGAGCGGGATCGACTGTTCTAGCTTCGCGGCGCCGAGATCGGTGAGCGCCACGCGGCGGACGCGGCGGTCGGCCTCGTCGGGGACGAGGCGGAGATACCCGTCGCGAGCCAGCGGCTTCAGCGTATGGCCAAGGCCGGACAGGTCCATCACCATGGTCTCGGCGAGCTGTCCCATGGTCGGGGTGCCCAGCGCGCGGACCGTCACGAGCAGGCTGTGCTGCGTCGTGCGCAGGCCGCACGGCGCCAGCACCTCGTCGTAGAGCTGCCCGATGTTGCGCGTCGCCTTACGCAGGGCGGCGTTGCTGCACCGGCTCCGATGGGTGCCGGAGGCGACCTCCACATCGGTGCGGGCTCGCGCGCCCTTCGCCATCGTTCGCCTCGTGTCGGCCGGCTTGCCGAAGATGCCCAGATACCATGACCGAAGATGCAGGCATATGCCTGCGTTTAACTGCGCTCCGACCGGGCCGCTGGGTCGGGCCGCGGTAACCGGCTCCGGATGCGGACGCCTCCGGAGCCTGGGATGGCTCAGCGCGGGCGGCGACCGGCGCCGCCGCCGAAGCGCCGGCCGACATAGGCGATGAGCTTCGGCACGATGAAGGCCGTGAGGAGCTTGCGGATCATGGGGGCTGTCCTGTTCGGTGGGTGTCAGCGCGAGGGACGCAGCAGCCAGCCGGCGGCGAAGGCCACGGCGGCGAAGGCGATGAGGGTGGTGGCGCGGTTCTCGTCGGCGTAGCCGAGGGCCTGCCGGCCGTAGGTCTCGCCACGGCGACGCGCGTCGCGGGCGTAGCGGCTGCCGTCGTCGACGAGCGATTCGCCGCGGCGCCGGGCCTCGTGGGCGAGGTGCGTGCCGTCGTCGATCAGGTCCTCGGCCCGGTCTCGGGCGCGACCGTAGGCGTACTGCGCCCCGCCGGCCACTTGGTCGACGGCGCCGCGGACTTGACGGCCGGCGTCGCCGGTGAGGCCGCCGAGGGTGGTCTGGGCGCGGCCCTTGAGGTGGCGCTTGGCGCCACGGAATTCATCGCGGTTCATGGTCGGGCTCCGTCGGTGGGGGGTGAAAAGGGGGGC
>NZ_VRUX01000503.1:0-3141 GCF_008039885.1 Methylobacterium sp. WL103 | reverse complement strand
AGTGCCGGCTGTCGGCGCTGGACGGGCCGCGCGTCGCGGTGCTGATCGGCGGCGACAGCCGGCACTTGAGCTATCGCGCCCTCGACATGCAGCGCCTCGTCGGCGACCTGCGCAAGCTCGCCGGCTCCGGCTGCCGCCTGATGGTCACCGTCTCGCGCCGCACGCCGGACCCGCTGCGCGACGCGATCCGCACGCTCGTCGCCGAGACCGGCGGCTTCCTCTGGGACGGCGGCGGCGACAACCCCTACGTCGCGATGCTGGCTTTGGCCGACGCCATCGTCGTGACCTCGGATTCGGCCAACATGGTCAGCGAGGCGGTCTCCACCGGCGCGCCGGTGCTGCTGTTCGACCTGCCGCGTACCTATATCCGCCATCGGCGGATGTTCGCCGGGCTGGCGATGGCCGGGGCGTTGCGCCCGTTTACCGGGCGGTTGGAGCCGCTCGCGTACAAGCCGATCGACGCGACGCCGGTGATCGCGCGCGCGCTGGCCGACGGCTACGCCGCCTTCCGCGCGGCGCACGGCGCGAGCGTGACGCAGGATCGCCTGGATTAGAGCATTTTCATGCGAGGTGGATGCCGGCTCGCGTGAAGGAAATGCGACCACACAGTAGGTTGGAGCATTCCCCGTGATCCAGGGATCACGGAAAATGCTCTAGAGCTAGGAAGTAGAGGACGCCATGGCCCACACCCATTCCAGGCTGATCGTCGTCGGTTCGGGGCCGGCCGGTTACACGGCCGCGATCTACGCCGCCCGCGCCATGGTCCAGCCGCTGATGATCTCGGGCTTCCAGCCCGGCGGCCAGCTGATGATCACCACCGACGTCGAGAACTATCCGGGCTTCGCCGAGGCGATCCAGGGCCCGTGGCTGATGGAGCAGATGCGGCTCCAGGCCGAGCACGTCGGCACCACGATCCTGTCGGAGTACATCACCAAGGTCGACCTCAAGGTGCGCCCGTTCCGGCTCGAGGCGGATTCGGGCGAGACCTATTCCTGCGACGCGCTGATCGTCGCCACCGGCGCGCAGGCGAAGTGGCTCGGCCTGCCCTCCGAGGCCAAGTTCCAGGGCGGCGGCGTCTCGGCCTGCGCGACCTGCGACGGCTTCTTCTTCCGCGGCAAGCCGGTGGCGGTGGTCGGCGGCGGCAACACCGCGGTGGAGGAGGCGCTCTACCTCGCCAACCTCGCCTCGAAGGTCACGGTGATCCATCGCCGCGACGCGTTCCGCGCCGAGCGCATCCTGCAGGAGCGCCTGTTCAAGCACCCGAACGTCGAGGTGCTGTGGAACCGCGAGATCGACGAGATCTGCGGCACCACCAGCCCCGCCCCGTCGGTGACCCACCTGCGCCTCAAGGACACCCGCACCGGCGAGGCCAGCGAGGTGCCGGTCGACGGCGTGTTCGTCGCGATCGGCCACAAGCCCGCGACCGAGGTGTTCGAGGGGCAGCTGACGATGCGCCACGGCGGCTATCTCAGCGTCCGCCCCGGTACCGCCGAAACCGAGATCCCCGGCGTGTTCGCGGCCGGCGACGTCACCGACGACGTCTACCGCCAGGCGATCACCGCGGCCGGCATGGGCTGCATGGCCGCGCTGGAGGCGGAGAAGTACCTCGCCAACCTCGACATCGGCGAAAGCCCGGTCCAGGCGGCCGCCGAGTAGCCGGACGTCCATCCGCCCTCCCGAATCCGCATTCGGGCGGGGCACGACTGCGCGGATCGAACCCGCTTGACGGTTCTGTCAACATTTTCTTTGTGCCGCGCCTTGCGCGCGACCATGCCCAGGACGCATGAGTGGCAGGCGTCGTGACGGAGCCTGCGCGCCCCGGCACCGTCGGTTTGCGTGAGGGAGTCTCGCCGTGGATTGGGACAAGATCCGGATCTTCCTCAACGTGGCGGAGGCCGGCAGCTTCACCCGTGCCGGCGACGACATCGGCCTCAGCCAATCCGCGGTCAGCCGCCAGATCAGCGCGCTGGAACGCGAGCTCAAGGCGCCGCTGTTCCACCGGCACGCCCGCGGACTGATCCTCACCGAACAGGGCGACCTACTGTTCCGCGCCGCGCGCGACATGAAGCTGCGGCTGGAGAACACCCGCGCGCGCTTGGTCGAGACCAGCGAGCGGCCATCGGGCGACCTCAAGGTGACCACCACCGTCGGGCTCGGCACCGCCTGGCTGGCGCAACGCGTCGCCGAGTTCCTCGACCTGTACCCGGACGTGCGGATCGAGCTGATCCTCACCAACGAGGAGCTCGACCTCGCCATGCGCGAGGCGGACGTCGCCATCCGCATGCGCCGCCCGGCCCAGCCCGACCTGATCCAGCGCCGGCTGTTCACGGTGCACTACCACGCCTTCGCCAGCCAGGATTACGTGAAGCGCTTCGGCGAGCCCAAGACCGTCGAGGACCTCGACGAGCACCGGCTCGTCTCCTTCGGCGGCAACGAGCCGTCCTACCTGCTGGCCGCGCACTGGCTCGCTAACGTCGGCCGCGAGGGCCGCGAGCGCCGCCCGGTCGCCTTCACCGTCAACAACATCGGCGCGCTGCAGCGGGCGATGGAGACCGGCGCCGGCATCGGCATCCTGCCGGACTACGCCGTCGACGGCGACGACCACCTCGTCCAGGTGCTGCGCGAGAGCGAGATGCCGACGCTGGAGAGCTACCTCGTCTACGCCGAGGAGATGCGAACCGTCGCCCGCGTCCAGGCGTTCCGCGACTTCCTGGTCTCGAAGGCCCAGCGCTGGACGTATTGAGGGGCGGACGTTTCGCCGAGCACCGTCGATCCGCCAGCCCTCGAACCCGGCTCCGCTGGCCCTCCGTCCGCCCGCCGGCTAACACCCGCCACGGCCTCGGACGGCCGAGCGGAGCATCATGACCATACGGCCGATCGCCTTCGACCTCACCCGCCTCGTCACCCGTCTGCGCCATGCGAGCCCGTCGGGGATCGACCGGGTCGACCTCGCCTACGCCCGCCACGTGCTCGCGGGCGCGGGGCCGCGCTTCGGGCTGGTCTCGACCGGGCTCGGGCCGCGCGTGCTCGACCGGGCGCATGCGTCCCGGATCGTCGAGGCGGTCGCGGCCGGGTGGATCGAGGACGTGGCGGCCGAATCCGACCCGGTCTACCGCCGCCTGGAGGCGCGGCTCGCCGGCC
>NZ_VRUX01000502.1:0-3170 GCF_008039885.1 Methylobacterium sp. WL103 | reverse complement strand
GGCAAGGAGGACCCGACGCGCCCGCCACGCCAGCAGGCCGGCCACCGCCGGCTCGCCGAGCCACAGGCCGCCGTGATAAGCCTTGAGGGCCAGGGTGAGCGGCGGCGCCCTCATGCCGTCACCGTCATGCCGCCTCGGCGCGGGGCGCACGCCCGAGCCAGTTGTCCCCGACGCGGTCGAGCCGCCCGACGAGGGTGTAGGCCCGGTCGTGCACCCGGTTCATTTCGGCCTCCAGGCGGACGCGCAGGGCCTCGAACGTCTCCGGGTCGGGGTCGCGCGGCACGCGGATCGCCTCGCCGAAGACCACAGCGCCGCGGCCGAACGGCAGCCCGAGGCAGGCGCGGTCCCAGCTTCCGAAGCGGATGTGCCGGCTCGTCACCACCGCCACCGGCACGATCGGCCGGCCGGAGAAGCGCGCCAGGGTGAGGATGCCGGCGTCGGCCCGGCGCGAGATCTTGGGCACGTCGGCGCTGAAGGCGACGATCTCGCCGTTCTTCAGGGCCCGCATCATCGCGCGCAGGCCCTCGGCGCCGCCCTTGGCCTTGGCGTCCTTGACCACCCGGCCGCGGGCGCCGGAGGCACGGATCACCCGCACGCCCATCCGCTCCAGGGCGATGGTGTTGATGTTGCCGTCTGGGTTCTTCGAGATGATCGTGGCGACCCGGTCCACCGGCCTCCCGGCGAAGGACACCATGATGTGCTGGCCGTGCCACATCCCGGCGACGAAGGGGGACATCGCGTCGAGCCAGGGGTCGGCGTTCGCCGGCTCCACGGTGAAGCGGTTGGTTCGGCGCACCAGCGTGAGGTAGCCGGCGGCGAGCCGTCCGAGCGCCGCCTGCACGGCCGGATGCCGGATGATGCGCTTGCCGAGGCTCATGCGACCGCCTCGGGGGTGCCGCGCGAGGGCGCGCGGCGACGCGGCGTGCGGACGGCAGGAAGGGTCGGCATGGGGAACATGTCTCGCTTTCCAAGGCTCGGCCGGGTTCGCGCGATGGCGTGGCGGCCGGAGGGAGGCAAGGTCGCCGACCGGTCTGGCGACGGGTCGGGCGTTCGGACGCGACAACGGGACAGCGCCGTCCCGCGCAGCCCGGTGGCTCTCTAGACCCGTCGTCGCAGCCTGCGCAACCGAGACCCGGAGCGGTTCGGGCCGCTTGAGCCGCGCCGCGTGTCCAAAGACACCGCGAAACCGCACTTTGCCGGCTTGTTTGGATCGATTCCAATATGTAGATTGGAATCGATCCAGACAGGATGACGATCATGGAAGCGGTCCTCCACGGCGACGCCGACGCAACCGCACCCGGCGACGACACCCACCGCGCCTTCGTGCTGGCCTACGTGCAGCCGGGTCTCGCCGGGCTGATCGACGGATCGGTCTCGACGTTGGCGCCGATCTTCGCCGCCGCCTTCGCCACGCACAGCAACGGCGCGACCTTCCTCGTCGGGCTCGCGGCCTCCCTCGGGGCCGGGATCAGCATGGGCTTCACCGAGGCGCTCTCCGACGACGGGCGCATCACCGGGCGGGGCAGTCCGTGGATGCGCGGCCTCGTCTGCGGCGCGGCGACCGCGCTCGGGGGGCTTGGCCACACCCTGCCCTACGCGATCCCGGGCCACTGGCCGAACGCCTTTGCGCTGGCCACCGGACTCGCGGTGCTGGTGGTGGCGATCGAACTGGTGGTCATCGCCGCGATCCGCACCCGCTACATGGCGACACCGTTCGGCCGGGCGGTGCTGCAGATCGTGCTCGGCGGCGCGCTGGTGCTGGCAGTGGGGGTGCTGATCGGCAGCGCGTGAGGCGGGTGCGCGCCCATTCCCTGCGATCGAGGCGCTCACCACTTCGTCGCAGGCTTCGGAATCGGCGAAACTGAGCTGTGCCGCCGCCGATACCTTGAGTCATGTGGTATCTTTACGGACTGACGATCCTCGCCGGGCTCGCGAATGCGGTCCAGCCGGGACAGAACGCGGCCCTGTCGAAGTCCTTCGGGCTTCCGGTCACGGCGGCGGTGGTGATCCTCTTCGTCAGCACCGGCTTCATGCTGCTGGGCGGCCTCGCCTTCGGCAAGCTCGGCGTGCCGAGCTGGCAGCAGATGGCCGAGGTGCCCTGGTGGGGCTGGCTCGGCGGCTGTCTCAGCGTCCTGCTGATCCTGGCCCAGCTCTATGCCGCCCCTTCCCTCGGGGCCGCGTCCTTCCTCGGGATCGTCGTGACGGTGGGCGTCGCCGCCTCGATCGTCCTCGACCATTACGGCTGGATCGGCTTCCAGGTCCATCCGGCGAGCCTGTGGCGTGTCCTCGGGGCGGGCCTGATGATCTTCGGCGTCGGCTTGGTGGCGCTGACCTGACGTCCGCCCCACGCCGGCCCCTCGGGCACGGCGCCTCGCTTGACGCGGCCGGCCCCAACCGCGATGCGATGGCCCGGTGTCCTTCCGCCTCGCCCACCTCACAGACCCGCATGTCGGCCCGCTGCCGCGGCCGCGCCTGCGCCAGCTCTTCGGCAAGCGCGCGACGGGCTACGCGAACTGGCGCCGCGGGCGCTCGCGCAGCCACGACATGGAAACGCTGGCTGCCTTGGTCGCGGACCTGAGGCTGCAGGCGCCGGATCACGTCGCCTGCACCGGCGACCTGTGCAACATCGGCCTGCCGAGCGAGTGGGACACCGCGCGCATCTTCCTGGAGGCGCTCGGCACGCCGGAGGCGGTCAGCTTCGTGCCCGGCAACCACGACGCCTACGTGCGCGGCTCGCTCGAAGGGCTGCTCGCGGCCTGCGGCGCCTGGACCGCGGACGACGCCGGCGGAGGCGGCACGTTTCCGTACCTGCGCCGGCGCGGGCCCCTGGCACTGGTCGGCCTGTCGAGCGCGATCCCGACCGTGCCGTTCGTCGCCACCGGCCGGCTCGGGCCGCGCCAGATCGCGGCGGCCGAATCGTTGTTGCGGACGCTGGCGACCGACCCGTCGCGGCCGGCCCGCGTGGTGATGATCCATCATCCGCCCCATCCCGGCGGGGCGAGCCCGGGCCGCGACCTGCGCGACGCCGCCCTGTTCAGCGCGATGCTCGGCCGCGTCGGCGCCGACCTCGTCCTGCACGGGCACAACCACGTGGCCAGCGTCGCCCACCTGCCGGGACCGGACGGGCGGGCGATCCCGGTGGTCGGCGGCGCATCCGCCTCGGCCCGGCC
>NZ_VRUX01000501.1:0-3172 GCF_008039885.1 Methylobacterium sp. WL103 | reverse complement strand
CACCAGGGGCGCGCCCGCCCGGCCCGCCGGGTTCGGCCGCAGCGCCAGCCGCGCGGTGATCCGCGTGTCGTGCGGGGCGAGCCGCACGTCGAGGTCGACGCGGTCGATCAGGAAGTCGCTCGGCCGGTAGTCTTCGAGGCGGATCTGGACGGGCGTGTCGGTTCGCATCGGGGCATCGCTCGGCTGGCCGGAGGGGACGTCGAAGGGGCGTCGAAGAGGCGTCGAAGGGGATGTTCGCGTTCCGCCGCGGCGCGGCCGAGCCCGTTGACGGGGTCCGGCCCGGGCCCAGATAGGCCGGCATCAGCGGAGCACGAGAACACCCATGGAATACCTGCACACGATGGTGCGCGTCGCCGACCTCGACAAGGCGCTGGCGTTCTACGTCGACACCTTCGGGCTGAAGGAGGTGCGCCGCATCGACAACGAGAAGGGCCGCTTCACCCTGGTCTTCCTCGCCGCCCCCGGCGACGCGGCGCGGGCCGAGACCACCAAGTCGCCCCTCGTGGAGCTGACCTACAACTGGGACCCGGAGACCTATTCCGGCGGGCGCAACTTCGGGCACCTCGCCTACCAGGTCGACGACATCTACGCCTTCTGCACCCGGCTGATGGACAAGGGCGTGACCATCAACCGGCCGCCGCGCGACGGCCACATGGCCTTCGTGAAGTCGCCCGACGGCATCTCGATCGAGATCCTGCAGAAGGGCGGCGCCAAGGAGCCGCAGGAGCCGTGGTCCTCCATGGAGAACACCGGGACCTGGTAACCGGATCGCGGCGGTCCGGGGCAAGCCGCACGGCGTGGGCAGACGAGGATTTCGGTCCTGGGCGGCCTCGACGCCTGAACGCGCGGCCGTCCGCTTGACCCGGGCGGGCGATCCGGCCCACATCCGCGCCGGATCAGTCGGCCGGGCGGCCGCTCCGAGCTTCGGCTTGGGGAGGAAAGTCCGGGCTCCATGGAGAGACGGTGCCGGATAACGTCCGGCGGGGGCGACCCCAGGGACAGTGCCACAGAGAGCAGACCGCCCCGGACCGCGAGGTCGCGGGGTCAGGGTGAAAGGGTGCGGTAAGAGCGCACCGCGGACGCGGCAACGCGGACGGCACGGCAAACCCCACCGGGAGCAAGACCGAATAGGGGCGGCGCGCGTCTCCTCGCAGGAAGAGGCGCAGGCCCTCTCTCCAGGCCAGTCGCCCGGGTTGGTTGCTCGAGGCGGTCGGCAACGATCGTCCCAGAGGAATGGCCGCCACGTCCGGATGCGCCTCGGCGCCTCCGGGCCCTACAGAACCCGGCTTATAGGCCGGCTGATCCGCTTCCTGCCTGTCCGGACGCAGAGCCACGGCACCGGCTAAGCCGTTGACGGAGCGTGCCGATCCGCCGCGCGAAGCACGGTCCTGCGGAATATGTGCCGCCGGTCGGCGCATCGCGGCGAAGCTTTCGCCAGCAGACGCGCGCAGGTCCCGAGGATCGCCGGCGCCCATGCGCCGAACGTCGGCGGGCGGGGCGAAAAATTGACCGTCGGTTAACCTTGCTGAGGTCACATCGGACGTCCGCGATGCGGGTCTTCGCTTGCGTTGACGATCGTCAGAGGCCCATGGTACCCGCCAACATCTCGTCATCGGCGATTTCCGGATCGGCGGACGCCCCCAGCGGCCACGCTCGCCGCGGCCATGCGGGGATCGTCCGCGCGCGGGCCTTCGGCCACCGCACGAGCGGGATCGCCCAAACCGACCGCGCCGCGTCGCCGCGGCCGGGTGCAGGCAGCCATGAGCCGAACCGTTCCCCCCATCCCCGGCGGGCCGCCTCGGCCGCACGCGGCCCGGCGCCTTCGCCCGAACGGGCCGCAGCGATGACGCGCAAACCCATCGAGAAACCGTGCGGCCCGCACGTCCCGGTGCTGCTCGACGAGGTGCTCGCCGCCCTCGACCTTCCCGGTACGACGCTGGCCGTCGACGGCACCTTCGGCGCCGGCGGCTACACCCGCGCGATGCTCGCCGCCGACCCGGACCTCCGCGTGGTCGGCATCGACCGAGACCCCTCGGCCATCGCCGGCGGCGCGGCGCTCGTCGCCGCCTCGAACGGGCGCCTCACGCTGGTTCCGGGCCGATTCGGCGCCCTCGACGCGCACCTGGCGGATCTCGGCGAGGCGCAGGCCGACCGGATCGTGCTCGATATCGGCGTCTCCTCGATGCAGATCGACCAGCCCGAGCGCGGCTTCTCGTTCCGCAACGACGGCCCGCTCGACATGCGGATGGCCGCCACCGGCCTCAGCGCCGCCGACCTCGTCAACGAGGCCGAGGAGGTGGAGCTCGCCGACATCATCTACCATTACGGCGAGGAACGCCGCTCGCGGGCGGTGGCCCGCACCATCATCGAGGCGCGCCGCCGCGGCCGGATCGAGACCACGGCGCAGCTCGCCGACCTCGTCGCCGGGGTCGTGCGGACCGAGCCCGGCAGCGGCATCCACCCGGCGACGCGGACGTTCCAGGGCCTGCGCATCGCGGTCAACGACGAGCTCGGCGAGCTGGTCCAGGCTCTGCACGCCGCCGAGCGGATGCTGCGCCCGGGCGGGCGGCTCGCGGTGGTGACGTTCCATTCGCTCGAGGACCGCATCGTCAAGCAGTTCTTCTCCGCCCGCAGCGGCCGCGCCGTCCAGGCCTCGCGCCACATGCCGAGCGCGCTGCCCGGCGGCGAGCCCACGGCCGCCCGCAGCTTCACGCCGGTGACCAAGGGCCCGGTGCTGCCCTCCGATTCCGAGACGGCGCGCAACCCGCGCTCGCGCTCGGCCAAGCTTCGCGCCGCCGAGCGCACGGACGCACCCGTGCCGGCGCCGCTCGCCGCGATCCAGGCGCTCGCTGCGCTTCCCGAAGCCCCGCGCGGAGGCGCACGCCGGTGATCCGCCTGCTCAACCTGCTGGCCGTCGCCGGCCTCGTCGCCTCGGCGATCTACGCCTACTCGATCAAGTACGACACGCTCTACCAGGGCGGTCAGGTCTCGAAGCTGAAGGCCGGCCTGCATGCCGAGCGTCAGGCCATCGCGGTGCTGCGCGCCGAATGGCAGCTCTTGACCCGGCCGGACCGGCTGCAGGCGGCGGTGGAGAAGCACCTCGCCCTCGAGCCGATCGGCACCGCCCACCTCGGGCGCCTCGCCGACCTGCCGGCGCGGCCCGAGCGCGGCG
>NZ_VRUX01000500.1:0-3175 GCF_008039885.1 Methylobacterium sp. WL103 | reverse complement strand
CTCGGCCGACAACGCCCACGCCTACGTCCTCAACCGCGACCTCAGCGTCGCCGTGGTGGACCGGGCGAAGAACGCGGTCATCTCGACGATGAAGCCCTGAGGCGACGCGCGCCGGGGGCCTTATCGCCCCCGGCGCGTTCTCGTCGTCGACACGTCACGAACGCAGGACAAAGACCCCATGCTCGGCCTGTTCCAGCGCAAGGACCGCCTCATCGTCCACGGAAAGGCGCCCTACAACGCCGAGCCGCCGCTCGATCGCCTACGCGCCGCCTTCCTCACCGATCAGGCCGACTTCTACGTCCGCAGCCACGGGAATATCCCGGATCTCGACGCCGACGGCTACCGCCTGACCGTCGACGGGATGATCGCGACGCCGCTCGACCTGTCCGTCGCCGACCTCAAGGCGCGGTTCGCACCCATCACCGTCACGGCAGTCATGCAATGCGCCGGCAACCGCCGGGCGGACATGTTGGCGGTGGCCCCGGTCGCCGGCGACCCGTGGGCGGCCGGCGCCATCGGTAACGCGGAATGGACCGGCGTGCGCCTCGCCGACGTCCTGCGCGCGGCCGGCCTCGACGCGGGGTGCGCACGTCACGTCGCCTTCGAGAGCCACGACCGGATCGCCCATACGGACACGCGCTTCGGCGCCTCGATCCCGCTCGCCAAGGCTCTCGCCCCCGAGACGCTGCTCGCCTTCGCGATGAACGGCGAGCCTCTCGCCCCCGAGCACGGCCATCCGTTGCGCGTGGTGGTACCGGGCTTTGCCGGCATCCGCAGCCCGAAATGGCTCGCCCGCATCACGGTGCAGGATCACCCCTCCGACAACCCGATGCAGGCCGACGACTACAAGCTGTTTCCGCCCGACGTGACCGCCGAGACCGCGGACCCCGTCCACGGCATCACCATCGAGGCGATGCCGCTCAACAGCGCGATCTGCGAGCCCGCCCGCGGCGCAGCGTTGAAGGCCGGCCGGCACGCGATCCGCGGCTACGCCATCGCCAGTGACCGCGCGGTCGCCCGCGTCGACGTCTCGACGGATGGCGGTCGCAGCTGGGCGCAGGCCCGGATCGACCGCGATGCGGACGCGCCCTACGCCTGGACGTTCTGGGAGATCGACTGCGAGCTGACGACCGGCGAGCACGAACTCGCGGTGCGGGCCTGGGATTCCGCCGGCCAGACCCAGCCTGCGGCGCCGGACGACACCTGGAACTACAAGGGCTACCTCAGCGCCGCCTGGCACCGGGTGCGGGTAACGGTGGCCTGACCGTCATGCCCAGAGCAGGGCGGTGGCCGCAAGGCCCGAGATCGCGATCAGCAGGGCCGCAACCCCGACGGTGAGGATGCGCGGCATCATCGGGATCTCGGCATGGGCGAGTCGCGCCCGAATCGCCCGGTCTCGCCATGCGGCGCCGGCGAACGAGGCGAGCGCACAGGCGATCAGCGTGAGCGACAGCACCTTCAGTGGCCAGACCGCCAGCACCTCTCGCAGGAAGCGCTGCGCGGCCAGGCCGACGCCGAGGAAGGCGAGCCCGGTGCGAAGCCACGCCACGAAGGTGCGCTCGGCCGCCAGCACGGTCCGGTCCTCGGCGAGCCTCACCCGCGGGTCGTCGGGGGGCACGGGTTTTGCAGGATCGCTCATCCGGCATCTGCCGTCGCGATCAGGTCGAGCAACGCGTCGGCGGCCCGGCTGCGGTAGCGCTCCTTGTGGCGCAGCACCCGGAACGGTCGGCTTGGCAAATCGAACGCCGCCCGTACCAGGGTCCCGGCTTGAAGCGCTGCGGCGACCACGGTCTCGGACAGGACGGCGGCCCCACCTCCGGCCTCGACGGCGGCGCGGACCGCCTCGTTGGAAGGCAGTTCGAGCGTGACCCGAAGCCGGGCCACGGCCAGACCGGCCTCCGTGAGCGCTGCCTCGAAGGCCGAGCGGGTTCCCGATCCCGCCTCGCGCAGCACCCAATCGGCCCCGGCAAGGTCCTCGGGTTCGAGCGCGGTCGTCCCTGTGAAGGGATGTGTTGGGGCGACCACGAGGACGAGTTGGTCCCGCGCGATGGTGGTGCTCGCAAGCGTCGGGTCGTCCAGCGCCCCCTCGACGAAGCCGAGTTCGGCCGTGCCCGCGCGCACCGCGTCGGCGGCGTCGGTGGTGTTGCCCACGGCCAAGCGGATGGCGATCTCAGGGTAGGCGCGGCGGAAGGCAACGAGGTGGCGCGGCAGCCAGTCGCTGGCGATAGTCTGGCTGGCAAACAGCGCCAGCGTCCCGCGTCGTAGGCCGCTGAGGTCGGCGAGCACCAGTTCGGCGGCTTCCGCCCGGGCGAGCACCGCGCGAGCCTCGACGAGGAACACACGCCCCGCCTCGGTAAGTTCGATCCCACGGCCGACCCGGTGAAAGAGTTTCGTCGCGTGCCGCCCCTCGATGTTGGCGATCGCCGTGCTGACCGCCGATTGGACGAGGTTCAGCGCCTGGGCAGCCCGCGTCACGTGCTGCCGGTCGGCTACCGCCACGAAGATGCGAAGCTGGTCGAGGGTCACGGCTTCCGTCGGTCCGGCGCGAGGCCACGCACCTGAGCATCAACGGCCTGGGCGACCGTCAACAGCCGCGCCTCGTCGGTGCGGCCGGTGACGACGTAAGACATGCCGCCATCGACCCAGGAGAAGGCAGCGATGTCGCCCTCTCGGGCGAAGCGGAAGAGCGTTCGCCCATCGCCGTCTCCGACGCGGCTGTAAAGCGTCAGGCGGGTTCCACGGTCGTCGTCGTACATTAGCATCGCTGCGGATTCGGCGCCGGCCGGCAGCAGCCGCCCGCCCATCAGGCGAAACCCTTGGGCCGCGAGATCGGGGGCCGCTACCGCGTGACCGAGGCGCTTCGAGAGCCACGTCACGAGGTGGGGCTTCTCGTCGGCGCGCACCTCCACCGGATGCACCACCTCGACCACGAAGGTGCGAAAGGCCGCGACCGCGTCCTGCGTCGCCGGTTCCTCCGCCACCATCGCCGTCGCGGGTCCGCCGCGCAGGGCATGGCCGACCCAGCCGCCGGCACCGCCGAGCGCAAGGCAGAGCACGGCTGCAGCCGCCATGGGGAACCAGCCCCCGCCGACGAACCGACGTCGCGGGCGAATGTTGGCCACCCGGAGCCGTGCCGGGATCGCCTCCTCGGCGATCGGCGCGAGGCGGCGCAGGA
>NZ_VRUX01000004.1:0-36413 GCF_008039885.1 Methylobacterium sp. WL103 | reverse complement strand
TCGGATAACGAAGCTCGCTTCGATCGTAGCGGGTCCGGTTCTCAGTCGTCCACATCGGCAGCCTCCACACAGGCAGCCTTGAATCACAAACCCCTCACATCACTCAATATGTCGCCGGACAGACACTTAGGATTTTGTCATCTAACGCCAAGTACGGAGCTTCGAGAAAGGCAATATCTTTGCGCGAAAAATCATTGAAGCTGGACTGCGATTTACCAGCATGAATTACCCATGCCTGCTGGGTGGGGCTCACTAATTTGGCTGCAATATCGATCTTTAATGACATGTTTCTCTCCGCATCTCCGAAACCCTATCGCCGAGGATAGAGCCATTCAAGGAGGAGCTGTGAAAGCCAACAATTATTTATCATATCATTCTGGGATTGAGGCTGCCCATCAGGCATCTCGTCTCTTGCGTTGTTTAATACGAAAGCCATCCATCACCAGTGTATCCCTACACACCGTCACAACCGGGCAAACCTAGGCTGAAAATGATCAACCCTGTGTACGATAGAAATTGCACAGCTAAGTTCATGATGGTTGAGCATCAGACTGCGTTGTAGGATGTCTACGCAGCCGCGATCACCGGCAACTCGGCATGCCTCGTGGTGTATCGAGGCGAGCGCATCTCGAACTTGGTCGACCACTCCCGCTTGGGGGCGAACCCGGCCGCGCCCGGGACGACGGCCCCGCGCCCGAAGCGCCGGTTGCAGGCATCGAGCGCTTCCATCAGGGCGGCCCCCATCTCGCGGTCGAGCTGGCCCAGGCCTGGCATCGCCCGCTGGGAGGCGGCCAACAGCATCAGGTCGGTCGTGACGACCCCGGCCTTGGAATAGCGGTACCCGTCCCGCCAGGTCTTTCGGACGCCGTGGGTGGCGGCCTTCACGAGAGCCATGGTGTCGTTGGTAGCCTCCGGCAGCGTGACGACGGTCGAGACCGAGCGCTGCGGACGGTCGCGGTCATGCTCCGAGGTGTGAAAGAAGACGGTGACGTGGTTGGTGGCCAACCCCTCGCGCCGGAGCTTCTCGCCGAGCCTGGACGCATGGGTGGCCACGGCTTGCTCCATGGTGGCGCGATCCTTGACACGTTCGGAGAACGACCGGGTGACGGCGCATCCCTTTCGGGTGGCGGCCACTGTCTCCAGGTCGAGGCAGGGGGTGCCGCGGAGTTCGTGGACGAGGCGCTCGCCGACCACGGTCATGGTCTTGCGGGCGACCTTCGGATCGAGGTCGCGCACGTCGGCGGCGCTGTCGCATCCCAGCGCCTCCAAGCGCCGGGCGTTGGCCGGCCCGACGCCCCATATGTCGGGGACCGGCACCCGGATGATCCAGTGGTCGTACTGCTCTGGGTCGGTCAGGTCGCAGACCCCGCCGAGCTCGGGGTTTTTCTTGGCGACGTGGTTGGCGAGTTTGGCCAGCGTCTTGGTGGGACCGATGCCGACGCAAGTGGGAATGCCCGTCCACGCCCGGACGGTTTCCCGCATGTCGCGGGCCAGGGACTCCCGATCCCGATCCCGCACGTCGGATATGTCGAGGAAACTCTCGTCGATAGAGTAGATCTCGATGCGGGGGGAGAAGTCCCGGTAGACGGCATTCACTCGGGCGGACATGTCCCCATAGAGGGCATAGTTCGAGGAGTAGACCCGCACACCTTTCGCCTTGCATAGGTCGCGGATCTTGAACCAGGGCTCGCCCATTTTGATGCCCAGCGCCTTGGCCTCTTTGGTCCGGGCGATGGCGCATCCGTCGTTGTTCGACAGCACGATCACCGGGACCTTCGCCAGGCGCGCGTCGAAGACCCGCTCGCACGAGCAGTAGAACGAGTTGCCGTCGGAGAGGGCGTAGGCCCGGGCGCTCATTCGCAGCGGCGCCGGGCGCAGACGGAACCGGAGACGACGCCCCAGACCTCGATCACGGCATCGGGGGAGAGCTGGAACTCGGGGAAGCGTGGGTTGGCGAAGTGCAGGCTGATGCGCGGCCCCTGACGCTTCCAGACCTTGAAGGAGCGCTCGCCGTCGATGTCGACCACGACGATGTCGCCGGTTCGCGGGGTGAGCGACCGATCGACGATGGCGAGGTCGCCGTCGAACAGTCGGGCGAGGATCATGCTGTCGCCAGCGACCCGGACCAGGAAGGTGGCCGGGCGGTTGACGATCAGCAGGCGCTGAAGGTCGATCTCCTCCTCGATGAAGTCGTCGGCGGGGCTGGGGAAGCCGGCCCGGACGGCCTTGGCGAGAAGGGACACCGGCATGGGAAAGCCGATGGTGACGCCGCTGATCTGCATGGTGCTCCTCCGCGAATCCAGGAACAAAAGCAGAACACGTTCGGCGGGTTCCGTACAGCGGCTACGCTTGATAGCGGAGGCACATTTTGGTGTTGCGATCTCGGTCCGGCAGTGCCGCTATGCTGGCTTGGGCCACGGCGGCCTGGGCCTTCGAGGGGAGCGGCGATGTGCTCGCCAATTCCTATTTTCGTGCTGGAACAGCCCCTTAGATTGCAACAAAACCTGACTGATGCAACCCAGCGCTTGTTGTCGTACGATTCGCATGAGAGCGTGGGATCAGGCTGAACTGTACCCACTGGGAAGACATGAAGTCTCTTTTATGGGCTTGGTACGTACGCGCTCCGCTTTTCGGCGCCTTGTTCGTTTTGGGTTACCTCCTCTCCTACCTGCTTCCCGTCCTATCGGTGAAATCGAACCTGCCCGTCCTCCTGCAGGTCGGTGCCGAGGCGGGCCGAGGCCAGTTCGAGAACGTCGGTCATTCCGAGTTCGCGTTCGCATTGGCCTGCGCCATCGTATCGACCGCCTTCGCCATCGCCTTTGCGATGGCGTTCACCCACGTTCTCGCGGTCCGGTTGTCGCTCCGCCATGCTCGAAAGGATCTCGGACCTAAGGCCGATCCAGTAGCCTTCCTGAATGACTTCGACCGCGTCAGCCACCGGCTGCAGCGGCACCCGCTGATCGGTCATGCCTGGGAGGAGTTCGCCAAGAGCTGCCTCCGTGAGACCGCGGTCGTGCGTACTTCCAGGCCGAATGCGTTCTTCACGCCGGCCACGGCCCGTGAGCGGCTTCCCGGCTTGAAGCTGATGCCCACGATCCCGGGGTACTTCGTCGGGCTCGGATTGCTCCTGACATTCGTCGGGCTCGTCATCGCGCTGTCGCGGGCCGCGGGCGGCGTTGCCGGATCGCCGGAGAACATGACCCAATCGCTTCGCGACCTGCTTGACGCGGCGACATTCAAATTCTCCACGTCTATCGCCGGGCTGTTCTCATCCCTGGTCCTCGCCCTGGTGTTCAAGGTGTACGCGATCATCGTGGAAGGCGGCTTCGAGAGCTTCTGTCGCGAGATCGAGCGACGGACCACGTTCCTCACCTCTCAGACCGCCCTGGTCCAATTAGTCCAGGCTGAGAAGGAGCAGCTGCAGCAGCTCAAGGAAATCAACGACGTCCAGTTCTTCACCAAGCTCGGCCAGACCCTCGGACCCGTCCTGTCCGCCGCGGTCGAGAAGGCGGTCGCGCCGCTCACGACCCAGTTGGAGGCGACCGTGGACAAGCTGGAGAGCACCAGCCGGACCGGGACCGAGGGCCTTCTCAAGTCGTTCACGGACAGCCTGCACGGCACCGCCGGGACGGAACTCAAGGAGATTTCCGTCGTGCTCAACCAGACCAAGGACGCGCTGAACAGCGTCCGCGGCCACCTCTCCGGGTCCGGTGAGGAATTCGCTGATCGCATGCGCGAGGCGACGGCCACCTTCGGGCGACTGGTGTCCGAGGCCGGAAGCCAATTTAACGCGAATAACAGCGCCAGCCGCGAGACGGTGGAGGCGCTTCTTCAGACGCTGAACTCATCCGCCGATGCCGCCAAGGAGCGTATGAACCGCGACGTCGTCGAGGCCGGCCAGGCATCATCGTCGATGTTGAAGGAGGGGCTGACGGAGGTGCTTTCGCAGGTCGGCGCCAACATGGCGGCTTTCCAGGAAATGGTCTCCGGGATGCAGGACCGTCTCGGCAAGGAGGCCGAGGCGACTGCGGTACGTTCTCAGAGCGCAGCCCAGAGCGCCGCCGCAGCCGCAGCCAAGGCCGCCGTGGAGACAGCCGAGGCGATCCGGTCCGGGTTCGCCGATACGGTCTCGCAGCTCCGGGGCGACGTCGAGAGGATGTCGACCGCCCTCCGCGCCTCCGAGGAAGCATTCTCCGCCCAGGCCCGGGCAAGCCAGAACACGGTCGAACAAACCAACGTCGCCTCTGTCGCATTCGGCAAGGTCGCCAACGACGTGACGAGCGCTTCCAGGCCCCTTCTCCAGGCATCGGAACGCATCGCGGGGTCCACCGAGACCCTCGCGGAAGCAGCCAAGGGCGCGGCCGAAAGCCTGCGGGTCGGCCAGGAAGCCGCCAGGGTGCTCGCGACCCGGTTGGAGGAAGGCAACCGACAGATCGAGAATGCCTGGCGCCAATACGAGGAACGCTTCGGCGCGGTCGACGAGTCCCTCGGGAACGCGGTGCGGGGCCTGGCGACCGAGACGGCGCACCAGCAACAGATCCTCGCCGACTTCGTCCTGAAGATCGACGAGGGCTGCGCGACCGCGGTCCAGAGGCTGCAGGTCGTTACGAACTCGATCCAGGAGAATACGGCCGAGATCGGGGAGGTGTTCGATGACTTCCTCGGCCGAATGCCCCGGCGCGAAATGGCGGGCGCGTAGGATAAGCCGCCATGATGACCGCGACCGACGAGCCCGCCGAGGAGAGCGAGAACTACTTCGTGTCCATGACGGACATGATGGTGGGCATGCTCTTCATCTTCATCATCATGCTGATGGTGTTCGCCCTGAATTACCGGATCGGGGACGACGATTCCAAACGCATCAAGGATTGCCTGACTGAGGTCCTCATGCGGAACGCGCAGTTGAGCAGCGACATCGATGCCAACGTGAACCGCATCCAGAATGACGTCCGGGGACAGATCGAGGCCCTTGAGCTTGCCGCGGACCAGAGGCGGAGACTGCTCACCGACATACGCCAACGCCTCGTCGAGCAAGACATCAAGGTGGAGATCGACGAGAGGAACGGCGTCCTGCGCCTCACCGAGGCCGCGGTCAGGTTCGAGCCGGGCAGGTCCGATCTCGACGTGCCGGCCCGGTACAACATCGGGCGCATCGGCCGGGTGCTGACGGGCGTCGTCGCCAACTATGCGGCCTGTAAGGGAGACGGTCCGAGCGATGCCTGCAAGGCATTCCAGGGGGCAGGCCTGGAGACGATCTTCGTCGAGGGGCACACCGACACCACGGGCGTTCCGGATGCCGCCGAGCGGGACCGCCGCAACTGGCTCCTCTCGACCGAGCGAGCGACCTCGACGTACCGCGAGATCCTGGCGGGCTCCCCCGAGCTTCGCGGCATGCGCAACCGCCGGGGCGAGCAGATCGTGTCGGTCTCGGGCTACTCGTCCACGCGCCCCATCGCCTCGGGCGAGGACAGGGCGGTGTGGGCGCGAAACCGCCGCATCGACCTCCGGTTCGTCATGGATGCCGACACCACCATCAACCTTCGCGACATCATCGCGCTCAACGAGCAGGTAAAGGCGCAGATCGGTCGCTTGGCCTCCATCAGCCAGGAAAGCATTCAGGCATGCAAATGAAGGCGGCCATGGCGGAGATCCCCGGCCGTCGGCTCAACGTGCCGGCAATGCCAGTCGTCTCCCGTTCGGTTCAGGCCGCCGCGGGGATCGAGGACCCCGGCGTAACAGTCGTGGAGCGGAAGCCGGACGACCTGGATCAGATCGCCGCCCGCCTCTCGGAGGCATTTGGGGCCAACGAGTCCCCACGTCGGAGGGACCTGAACCAAGCCGCTTGGTGCATCTGGGAAGGCAAGCGTCCCCTGGCCGAGCAGCCTTCGGTCCTGACCAAGCTGCTCGATCATGTGCGCGGATCCGGCCGTAAGTCCTCCTTCCGTCGCCTGGCGTCCGTCTACGTCACCGCCTTCAGGCCGCTGGGTACAAGCGCCAATGATGCCTCCCTTCGGCAAGTTGCGCGGACGCTCGAAGCCATCGCGCCGGCATTCACGGGCCCCTTCTCGGTCGCCGCCGAGGCACTGCGGTTGTTCGATCCGAGAGAAGCACCCCGCGTCATCGCCGGCCGGGCGCTACAGATGGGTTCGTCGCCGAGCACGGTTCTCGCTGGCGTCGGCATCCAGAACATGGCGTCTGAGGGAGGGTTGGCGGAGGCCGCATTCCTGGCCGGCCTCGAACAGCTGGCCGCGGATGCCACTCTTTCTCCAACAGAAAGGCTCGCTAGGATCTCCGGTTGGGGGCTGCGCGGGGACGGGAAGGTTCTCTTCGAGCAACATCGCGGGCCGCTCGTGGATGCCCTGGTCATGCCGCACGGCGACAACCCGCCGGCGAAGGACGTGATAGACCAATACCTCCGCTTCCTCGTCGGGAAGTTCGGAGATCCGCGCCTGCGGCAGGCGAACTGGTCTCCCATGCGCTCGACGGCAACGGTGCGGCGATGGTTGACCTCGCTGTCGCTCCGCCAATTCCTGGATGTCGTCGACCGCGGTGCCTACGTCGCCCAATGGCGATACCGCCGGGCCTTCTGGGAGGCGGTCCATCGCCGCGACCTGATCTCCGACGCCTGGGTCGTCTTCGACGAAGTCGGCGATGACGCCGCCCGGCGGCTCTTCAAGGTCGAAGCGCCCTATGCCCGCTTCGAAGCAGGAGGCAGGAAGCCCATCGAAAGAGGACATGCAGTCCTGCTTCTCAAGATCGGCAAAGGCATCGTTGCGGAGTGGAGCCACAATGGGCGCTGCAACGTATGGCATTCGGCCACAGATCCTTCCGCACCACAGCTTCATCAGAGGCGATACAACACCGACGAAACACGCATCAGCCTAAAAAGTACGCCGGAATTTCTGCGCATTGAAATTACACACGCTGGATCTGAAGGTTACAATTGGCAGGCAAAGGTGGCTAATGAGATCCACGCGCTGACAAACATTCGTATCCTTGAATCTGAGTACAGGCTCTATTGATGGCGATCCGTTTTCAATCCCAATGCCTGGCCGATGTCGTCGAGGTGAAACTCACGCGTTCGAGATTGTTCGGCGGAAGCGTGACGCTGCCTCGGGGAGAGTGGGAGGGACTGAAAGATGCGAACGCGAAGGTGGCGCGTCGGCTGGTGCCGCTCGTCGCCGAGGGCGGAGCCAGGTGGGAGCAGGATACCCTTCAGATATCGAACGATGTCGCCGCCGGCTTCAGCGGCATACTGGCTTCCCAGATCGGACTGCCGGAGATTGCCCCTCTCCTCGTTGACATCACCTTCCATCAGACGATCAGCCAGAGGGACTGCCGGATCAACACGGCGTGGATGGAAGCCTCGCATACGCCGATCTCGCCTCGGCGGACCGGCCTTCAGATCACGTGGGGTGAGCGGTCGAAGCGCCTGGCCGGTCCGCTTTTCACCTTGATGGAGGCCATCGACCGGTTCAACGCGACCGATCCGGACGACCTATCGACCAAGACCCTTCATTGGAGTGAGGTCACCGCCGCCCTGTCCACCGTCAAGGGCGAGACGGTCAATACGGACGCCTATACGAAAAGCCTGACCGTGTTCCAGGCGGGATCCTTCTCGCTCGACGTCAGCCACGGCACCGGTGGCGTGAGCTTCTCGCCGATCCTCATGAGCAGGACCGTGGCGCGTTCGCTGGAAGACAATGCCCCTGTTCTGGAAGAGGGCGGCGAGGACGCCAACGAGCTCGTCGATGCCGAGGTCTCGAACCTCCTCGTCAACGAGGATCGCAAGGCGTTCCAGAACGCATTCGATAACTCCGCCCAAGGCGTCCATGCCTCCTACGCTCTTCGGCGTACGACCTATCTGCTGATCGACCCGGACCTTCAGAGGGCCCTGAATGTCGTGCGCTCGATGCGTTCGGCGACGGAGGAGCGGAAGCTCGCATTCGTCAAGAACCCCCGGACGGTGATCGCGACCGAACTGGGGCTGGACACCAGCGACCCGTCACTGACGGCCGTGTTCGTCGAGACGAAGCAATACTCCGAACGCGTCATCGGTTTGGGCGTCTGGCAGCGCCCCGAACTGACATGGTTGTCGAAGGCCAACACCGAGTGGCTCCCCGAGCGATTTCCGGTGGAGCTCGACGGAAAGAAGATCGAGGTCGCGCGAGCCGATGTCATTAAGCTCCGCGACGATGTCCTGGCCGCCGAAGACGATCCCGTCGAGCGTGTTCCGTTCCAGGGCGGGGACATATCGCTCCCATCGGCCGAAAGCGTGCTCACCCAGGTCGGTCTCGACATCAAGGCGAGGGTGCCGGTCGACGCCGAGACCGGCCAGTTCGTCGAGGACGCCGAACAGACTCCGACGGCGGCAAGTCCAGCGATCACCGAACCGGTGGTGGTCCAGATCGAGACCAACTTCGAGGAGGTCACCTTCGAGGTCCTCCGCCGTCCACGCAATCCGGTGATACCGAAAAGCTTGCCGACGGCTCGCATGGGCGCGACCACCTTCAAGCGGCATCAGCAGGAAGGTTACGACTGGCTTGTGAACGCGTGGGTGGCCGGCTGGCCCGGTGTCCTGCTCGCCGATGACATGGGTTTGGGCAAGACCTTCCAAGGCCTCGCATTCCTTGCCTGGATCACCGAGAACAAGCGAACCGCGCTCTCCAGAGGAAACACGGAGGTCAACAAGGGACCGATCCTGATTGTTGCTCCCACCGCCTTGCTGCAGAACTGGATGCAGGAGGCCGACAGGCACCTCGCGCCGAAGGCGCTCGGTGAGGATCTGGCCCAGGTTTTCGGCGGCGGGATCAAGAAATTTCGGAATCCCGACGATGCGGCGAGGCTCCGCGGAGAGACCCTCGACTGGCGCAAGCTCGCCGATCATGACTGGGTCCTCACCACCTACGAGACGCTCGCGGACAACCATGCGTCGTTCGCACGGGTCAATTTCTCCGTCGCCCTCTTCGACGAGATGCAGAAGGTCAAGGACCCCGGCACGCTCAATACCTGGGCGGCGAAGACGGTGAATGCCGACTTCGTCCTCGGCTTGACGGGCACTCCCATCGAGAACCGGATCGAGGATCTCTGGTGCATCATGGACCGAGTTTTCCCGGGCTTCCTACGCGACCTGCGTTCGTTCTCGCGCGACTATCGTGACGGCGATCCCGACCGCTACAGGGCGCTGTCCGACCAGATGAAGCAATCCGTAGGCGGCGCCCCCGCCATCATGCTGCGCAGGATGAAGGAGGACGAGCTCGAAGGTCTTCCCGAGAAGAGGATCGAGACCTACCCGACGATGATGCCGAGCGTGCAGGCCGAGGCCTACGGACGGATCGTGGCGCAGGCATTGGAGGGTGATGGCGCTAAGGCTCGGGGTGCGATGCTCGAAGTGATCCAGAACCTGCGTGGCATCTCGCTCTATCCGGGCGATCCGAGCGAGGTCGACCTATCCACGGTGCGCGGGTGCCGGGAATGGATCGAACAGTCCGCCCGGCTCGGGAAATCGTTCGAGATCCTCCGCGGCCTTGAGCGTAGCGGGGAGAAGGGGCTGATCTTCGTCGAGCAGCGCGGCATGCAAGCGCTTCTCGCCGAGGCGATGTCGACGATGTTCGGCATGGACGAGCCGCTGATCATCAACGGGAATACGCCGGGCATCCGCCGCCAGAAGCTGGTCGACGAGTTCCAGGGACGGCGGCGCGGCTTCGACGTCATGATCCTTTCGCCGAAGGCGGCCGGCGTCGGTCTCACCATCACGGCCGCGAACCATGTCCTTCATCTCAGCCGCTGGTGGAACCCGGCCGTCGAGGATCAGTGCAACGACCGGGTCTACCGCATCGGCCAGGACAAGGCGGTGACCATCCATATCCCGATGGCCGTACATCCGACGCTGGGCAACAGGACGTTCGACGTGACCCTCCACGGCATGCTCGAACGGAAGCGGGAGATGTCGAGAAACCTCCTGATGCCTCCCGTCTCGGACACCGACCTCAAGGACATGTTCGACATGAGCATGGCTGCCTGAGAGGTCATCGATGAGGATCTTCGCAAAACGGTTCTTCGGATTCGATCCCGTCACGCGACCTGTCGTGACGTTCGGGAAGGCGGGGAACCGAGATGCCCTGATCAGGGCTTCCGACCCCGGCGACCTGATCGTTTACGTCGGGACCCAAGACGCCCCGACGGATGAGGGTGATCGTGGTCGGTTGCTCGGCATGGCTGAGTTCGCGCGGATCGCCGTCGACGCCAGGGACATCATCGATCCGACGACGTTCAGGTCCTTCGACCTGCACCCTGACGGCACCCTCGTATGGCCCAGCGGTCTTCCAATCCTTCGGGCATGGGCGTTCAACGAGCCTCGCCTGAAGCTACTCGACGTCCTCCGGGAGCAATTGACCTTCGAGGCGACGGTACGGGCGGTCGAACTCGACGAGCGTGATGCCCGCGCCGTTATGGCCCTTCCAAGGACCGAGGTGCCCCTCCCGCCCCATCCAGTGATCAAGCGACTGACCGAGTTGGGAGAGGCGCTCCAGCAAGGTCGCCCCACGACCGGTCCGATCCCGGTAGATTGGGAAGGCACCGTCGTCCGAGACGCGAGCGCGGAAGCTTGGACCTATGCCCTTCGCTTTGGACGAAGGAACATCTGGAAGGTCGGGCACGCCCAGGACACCGATACTCGGCTTGACGATATCAATCGCCACGTACCTCACGAGGAGATCGGAGAGCGGTGGGAACTGCGCTTGCGCCAACGATGGTCGAGTTCGGTTTTGGCCCACGCGATGGAACAGCGCGTCTTCGTTGCCATGAGCCACTTCCGCACCGAGGGTGAGAGGTTGAGGTGTACTGAAGGACAGTTGCAAGCCGTGTGGGCAAGAGCACTCGCTTCTTGAGGGAGTTGAGCCTGCGAGCGCCATCGTCTGTATCGACAGTTGGCCGGCAACACCTGCAGCCTATCTTCCTCGGGGTCTTGGAAGCTCCAGCTGTACGGGTTCAGGGCCATCGTCTTGAGGGGTCGGCATCCTACATCGTTGGGGAAGACATCTCCTGATCCTTCCGGACATCAGGAAGGTGCGCTTCCCAGCGAAACCGCCGGCCGCATTGCACGCCTGGAGCCATTTCATGCCGTACGAACAAGTGACCGTCCGGACCCACGACGGCGCATGCCCCACGCATGTCCTAACGCCCGGAGGCACTGGCCCGTGGCCGGCAGCGATCATGTACATGGATGCCGGCGGGATACGGCCCGCCATGGTCGAAATGGCGCAGCGTCTCGCGGACATCGGCCACGTCGTGCTGCTGCCGGACCTGTTCTACCGCTACGGGCCCTACGAGCCGTTCGTGCCTGCGGAGGTGTTCAAGGGCGACTTCCGAGCCATCCTCGGTCCGCTAATGGCTACGACCGGGAACGACAAGGCCGCCCAGGATACGGGTGCACTCATTGCCTACCTCGATACGCGCAGCGACGTCGTGGGGCGCCATGTCGGCGCTGTTGGCTTCTGCATGGGCGGGGGCATGGCGCTCGCCGCGGCGGCCGCATTCCCGGACCGCTTCGCCGCCGTGGCGAGCTTCCACGGCGGGAACCTCGCCACCGATGCGCCGACCAGCCCACACCGGGGGGCACCGCATATCAAAGCGGAGGTCTACGTCGCGGCGGCCGAGAACGACCGGAGCTACCCGCCCGAGATGGCCGCCAAGCTTGAGGAAGCGCTGACCGGCGCCGGCGTGACGTTCCGCACGGAGACCTACCGGGCCGAGCACGGCTGGATGATGCCGGACTTTCCCGTGTACGACCGAGAGGCCGCCGAGCGTGGCTGGAGCGAGCTGAGGGCGATGTACCAGCGCACGCTCCGTTGACCTTCGGAGCGGCGATCGGTCAACCTATGGAGGGAAGGCATGTTCACCCACGTCATGATCGGCAGCAACGACCTTGAGCGGGCCAGGGTCTTCTACGACGCCACGTTCGCCGCGTTGGGCGGCCAGCCTGGCGAGATGGATGCCAGGGGCAGGCTGATCTACGTTCACGAAGACGGTCGCCTGATGATCACCAAGCCGATCAACGGCCAAGCCGCGACCCCGGCCAACGGTGGCACAATCGGCATCGCCGCCGCGAGCCCGGACCATGTTCTCGCCTGGCACAGGGCAGGCACCGAGCATGGGGGCAACGCAGTCGAGAGCCCACCCGCCGAACGCCCGAACGGTGCCTTCGTCGCCTACCTCCGTGATCCGGACGGAAACAAGCTGACCGCGCGATCCAAGCCGACGGAATGACCTCCGGCTCGTCCTCGGTGGGTTCACCGAAATCTCATCCGGGCATCAGGCCCACATTCGCCCGGGACGGGCGCCTGCGAACGACGAGGGTGATGACGGGCGTTGGAGACAGATGCGGCGTGACGCGGCATCGTTACTCGCTGGAGGGAATCCGTTAACCATTTGGAATAGTCCGAGGGCCCGGTTCCGGCTCGCGTCCCATGTCGAAAGGCCGGACTGGCATGCGACGTCGACAGGAACACCACCGGGGGCATCCTGTTGGGTCGGCATCCCCTTCGGAGATATGCCATGACGACCGATCCCCTGCATAAGTACCCACGGCCGCCGTTCGAGGCCCAGCCCCAGGGCTTTCCCGGCAAGACCGGCAAGATGACCCCCGAGCCAGATCACGGCGAAGAGAGCTACAAGGGCTCCGGCAAGCTTTCCGGTAAGGCGGCACTGATCACCGGTGGCGACAGCGGCATCGGACGGGCGGTCGCCATAGCCTTCGCCCGCGAGGGAGCCGACGTGGCCATCTCCTACCTGCCCGAGGAGCAGGCGGACGCCGAGGCGGTCCAGTCCTGGATCGAGAAGGCCGGGCGGCGGGCGCTCCTCCTGCCGGGTGACCTCAAAGACCCGGCCTATGGGCGCGAGATCGTGGCACGCACCGCCGAGGCGTTCGGCGGCCTCGACCTCCTCGTGAATAACGGCGCCTTCCAGCAGCCGAACGAGGGGTTGGATAGCATCGAGGACGCGGTGTTCGAGGACCACTTCCGCACGAACGTCTTCGGCCCGTTCTACGTAACGAAGGCGGCCGTGGCCCACATGAAGCCCGGTGCCTCGGTGATCTTCACCTCGTCGGTGAACTCGAAGCACCCGATGCCGTCGCTGCTTGCCTACAGCGCTACGAAGGGCGCCCTGAGCAACATGGTGCTGAGCCTCGCTCAGTTGCTGTCCGAGAAGGGCATCCGCGTGAACGGCGTCCTGCCGGGGCCGATCTGGACGCCCTTCATCCCCTCCGGCATGGACCAAGACTCGGTGAAGTCGTTCGGTTCGAAGGTGCCGTTCGGCCGCCCGGGCCAGCCGGCGGAGCTCGCCTCAGCCTACGTGATGCTGGCCTCCGACGAGAGCAGCTACACCTCGGGGGCCCTGGTCACCGTGGCCGGTGGAATGCCCATCCTCTGACCAAGCCGTATCGCGGCCGTCGGCCTTTCCGGCGGCTCAGCGTCATTGAGGGAGGCCATGCAACGTGGCACGGCCTCCCGAGCACCAACTTAGGCGACCTCAGGCCTCGACCCGGACCGGCAGCGTCCAATTCGGCCTGACGAAATGGCAGGTGTACCCGTCGGGCCGGCGCTCCAGATAATCCTGGTGCTCCGGCTCGGCCTCCCAGAACGGCCCCACCGGAGCGACCTCGGTGACCACCTTCCCGGGCCAGAGCCCGGACGCGTCGACGTCCGCGATGGTGTCCTCGGCGACGCGACGCTGGTCATCGTCGACGTAGAAGATCGCCGAACGATAGCCCGAGCCGCGGTCGTTGCCCTGGCGGTTCGGGGTCGAGGGATCGTGGATCTGGAAGAAGAACTCCAGCATCCTTCGAAAGCTCGTCCGTGACGGATCGAAGGTGATCTCGATGGCCTCGGCGTGGGTGCCATGATTGCGATAGGTCGCATTGGGAACGTCGCCGCCGGAGTACCCGACACGTGTCGCTACGACCCCCTCCTGGCGCCGGATCAAGTCCTGCATGCCCCAGAAGCATCCGCCGGCCAGCACGGCCCTTTCATTGCTCATCGCTCGATCCTTCGCGCTTTCCGATGGCCTGAAGGTGGTTGCCAACCTTCGTTTTGCCCAGTGCCACGCCCTTCAGGCAACGGTGCGGCTTCGTGGCGGGGCTCCGCCTTCCGACTGAAGCCCCCCGTCCGAGCCGACATGCATCACCTGCAGGGCCAGTCCCCAACTTCAGCCAACCAGCACGACGCCCCTGCGCCCGTAGATCTTCCGGTCGATATCGCCGACGATGAAGTGCGCCACGTCGGCCCGTGAGCTCAGGCTGCACACGGAGCTGGTGCAAGGGTGGCCTTTGCCAGTGGATCCCGTCCGGTTCATCCTTGTCGGACGGGCGCCGGCGATGCGATCACTACCGCCCGACAGGAGCGCTCGACCGATGAAATCCAGGGACTTGCACCTTCACCCCTGACCTCGGAGCGCCGCGCAAAGCGAAAAGGCCTCCGTTATTTTGGAGGCTTAAATGCCAAGAACCTTGCTGACGGCTGACACCCATTTTGGGCACAAGAGCATGCTCAGCCCCCGCATGCCTCGACCCCGTCCCTTCGAGACCATCGAGGCCCACGACGACGCCCTGGTCGTCGCCTGGAACAAGGCTGTCAGACCGGACGATATCGTCTGGCACCTCGGTGACTTCGCCCACAAGTGCAGCTTGGAGTATGCCGCCTCCATCCAGGTTCGCCTGCACGGTCGCATCCACCTGATCCGGGGCAACCACGACCACGGTCTTGGTGACCGCCTCCGATGGGCCGGACCCGTCGTAGACGTCCAACGGATCTTCGTCCAGGACCCGGGCATGCCCCGACGCCAGGCGCTTTGGGCAAGCCATTATGCGCACGTGACGTGGCCTCATGCCTGGCACGGCGACCTTCACATCTACGGCCACTCCCACGGCAGCATTCCGGCCACCTCAACAAGCCTCGACGTCGGCGTTGATTGCTGGGATTGGGCGCCGGTTACGTTGGCTCGCATCCTGGAGAGGATGGCAGGGTCGCCTGCGACGGTCTCGCAGGTGTGATGCTATGCTTTTGGACGTCGGCCGGTGGTCGTGAGAAGCGAGCGGTGGCGAACGCTCATCATTGCGTCAGGAGCAGCCGGCCGGAGATCGGGCCGACGCCTTTCGGAACGGGCACGCTCGTTCCGGCGTAATTTGCGTTGAGGACGAGGTTCGGGCCTTCGTAGAGGTTGATCTGCTGGGCCACGATCACGGTGTAGGCCGACTGGTCGGCCACCGGCTTCGTCGAGTCGATGACGAGGCGCCCGGCCGGCAGGTAGATCGTGCCGAGCATGGTGCGGGCGTTGTCGCTGATGATGCGATAGGTTCGCAGCGGCTTGGTCAGGCCCAGGGGCGCAGGCGTCAGCGGAATGGAGACGCCGATATCCAGCAGGTTGGCGAGGATTGCCGGATCGAGCGGATTGGTCACCGTCGTCTGCTCGGCCATCAGCAGGCCGGCCATTTCGCCCGTTGTGGGAGCGGCGAGGCTGACGGTGGTTTTCTTGTCGAAGAGCAGGCCGCTCTGCTCGCCGGCGAAGAACAGGCCGACATCGATCCCGGTGAGCGTGGCGCTGTCCTTCACGATCAGCGGACCATCCTTGAAGACGAAGATGCCAGGCTTCAACGTGACAACGGCATTCTTCTTGATTTGCAGACCACCGCAATAGGTGCCTGGATCGAGAGTGATACTCTGGTCAATCGTCGGGATCTTGTTCAGGGGAAGCAGATTGAATGGAAAGGGTAAGCCCGAGCATGCGCCGACCGTCGAATTGGCCCGACCCTTCAGCGGATCCTCGATGACCGGGCAGCCGGCCTGCGGCGTTGGCATGAAGTTGGCTCGTGCGCCGGAATATCCGCCGGCCGAACAGATTGTGTCAGCCTTGGCGATGGAACTGGCGCCGCCCACCATGCCGAAGGCATTGACCGAATTGGAGTAGAGCGAACAGCCGTTCGCCGTGACTTGGGCGGCCTTCTGAAGATTGAATGCACCCATCGCGAGCGGATCGAGCGCCAGCATGCAAAGGCGCATCCGACCGACGACGCTTGCCTGGGCCTTCACCGCGATCTTCACGGCGGACAGGCCGACGAAGCTGCCGAACGTGAGCTTGAAGTTTTCTGACGCGGTCGCAGCCACGTTGGTCTTGTCGGAAGCGACGGTGACTACGACAGTCAGGGGACGGTCGGGAGGCGATTTTGCCTCGGACCGGATCGTCTGTTCGGCGACACTGCTCACTGCGGCCGTGTTCGACAAGGCGAGTTTTAGCGCGCTGCCGCCGGCTAGTGTTCCCGCATCGACGGCGCCCTGAAGCAGGTTCCGCCGGGCCGCCAGGCGAGCGAAGTCGATGCCGCCCCCGACAAGGCCGAGCAATACCGTCGAGACCAGGCCGAAGATGATGGCTACGGCGCCGCGGCGGTCATCGGCAAAACCTCGGGCGAGGCGTCGAACCCGATTGGGCGCCTTCGTCGAACGGGGCTGGTTGGCATCTCCACCCTGAACCATCCTCGATCGAGCCTCAGACCACCTTAGTCGATTAGGAGTCTAGGCAGAGAAAGATGATGCGGCCGTTAATTCCGGTCGAGACAAGAGCTTTAAACTGCCGTGATGCAGGAGGAGTTCGTCCCTCGTGGCTGATTTAGACGCTACTCATCGAGGGATCGCACCGCAGGGATAGGCCGCACGGAGGGCTTGCCTCATCGGGACGACGTAGACGACCTTCAGGTCGCCGGGATGACGTATAATATAAAGCGAAAAAGCCGTAACGGCATCGATCAGCTTGGTGTTTTCGGCCGGACAGATCGCGCCATCGGCAACCTCCGTCGCCAGCATGGTTCGAACGGCTCCTAAACATTCCCCAACGCGGCTCATTGTGACCGCATCCTGTCGCATTCGGCCCTTGCGCGAGAATTTGATGAATTGATTACAACCGTCGATAATGTCCTCTGCAGCATCGCCTGTCGGAGCACTGATGACAGGGCATAAAAGCAATGCCAGGATAAGCGGAATAGTAGCGAAACGGCCGAACAGGGCTAACGTTTTCATTGCGTTGAATGGTCGTCCCGGATCGGCGGATGAAGCGGCGGCGTAGCTTTAGGGACCGCTAGTTTTCACAATTAGGCCAAATATCCAAATAGTCCGTTTGTAAAACTCCACCATCCCATGGCGGGGCATCGTGCCCTGTTTTGGGACCGATCCGAGGGGTGGATGCAAGTTGAGAAACAATGCAAGGCATCGGGCGCGTGCTGAGCTGCCTTCTTCGGGTTTGACTGAAACTTCGACACTCAGGCGATTTCCCTGCAGGTGCCGTTTCAACCCCGGCCTGCATCCGTCGCGACCAAGAGACCGTTCGGCAGGGAGAAGGCGCGAAACGCCGTCAAGTCATTCATACGCTTGCTCATCTTCCCGCTATGTTGCGGGAGGAGACGGATCGCACGAATTCAACGCAAGCAAGCCGATCATCAGGATTAGTAACGCTTTGAAAATCATGCAATATTTCGGATGCGTACTTCAAAAACTGCATTCTATCCACTTTGGTCTGCAAGCTATTTCTGTCTGTATTGAGCGCCTCAGATATGCAATGTAATAATTGGTCTGATTTGCATTGAGGCGCGTTCATGTCCCTCTCTCTGGTTTAACTAGCATGATGCATTGGCAAATACAAGTTTATGTTTTCTAGTAACCTAGTGATGGGTAAGTTATTTTTTCAGTTCAGGTAGGCGCTCTCGCCTTCTTGCCGGCTTGCGATGCGACGACCTACATGCATCAGGCTTTTGCTAAGTAGTTTTTCGAGAACTTCATCCTGGATACCCTTCGCTATTATGTGGGCAGCCATCAAGCTATCTGCCGCGTCAAAGAGCATCTCATTCTCATTTGTGGCGCCCTGTACGTCAGTATGCTGACGTGCAATGAATTTTCGGATGTTAAGAAGTATTGTAGCTTGTCGTCCTAAGGCTTGTAGCCCCGCGATTTGTGTTTTTGTAAGTCCTTTGGCGTGCGGTTTCGTATCAAGGACGCATAAGGTTCCGACCCCGTAGCTTGCATCCATTCTTAAGGGTACTCCGGCATAGAACCGGAGCGATGCATCGCCGGTGACGAGTGCATTATCACGGGTCCGTATATCGCTTGTCAGGTCATTGATCACAAGCGTTTCTGGTTCAGCGAGCGCATACGCGCAGACTGAAAGCTCAACCGGCGTTTCGTCGACTTCGCTGCCGATCCGAGACTTGAACCATTGCCGATCAGCCGCCACGAGGGTAATGTTGGCAACTGGTGTATTGCAAATGATACGTGCAATCTCGGCGATGTCGTCGTACGCCTGCTCCGGTGTTGTATCCAATATGTTCAAGCTTCGAAGATCGTTCAGGCGGTCGGGATCTAAGATGACTGACCAGGGAGTTCCGCTCACTTGATCCACTCCTTGGCGACGTGAAGCGCCCCGTTGGGGTGCCACAACCTATGGACGAGCTCAACGATAATAACTACTAAAGGTTGCGTTCGCTGTGTGTGCAAGATCCGTTTCGGTTAATCGATCAAAATTCAGGGAGACATAAGCAGACGTTTAGCCGCCGGCAAAAGGTGTCGTGAGGTTATGATGCGGCCTCGACCTTGCAGACGCTACTTGCCGATCTGTTTTAGTGTTCGCACCAAATCGACTGTGACTGTCGGGGCTGGCCGGGTACTGACCTAGGACTGCCTCCCCGAACCCATGGGATCATGAACCATAAGCCCGGATTTCGTTTCACTGAGGTTCAGTTTTGAGCGACTCTAAGGAAGATCCACCCCCGGAGCCCGAACGACGCATGAGCATGTCCAGCCTCGGTCCCGACTCCTCATCGGTCCCTGTCGATGTCGACATTCCAGCCCACGTGCGCCGCCACTTGGGTAGCGAGTTGCAGGCTTACTATGCGGCTTCTCCGGATGGCGGCCTCCCCCTGCGCCTCTCACACCTCGTCCAGCGGCTGGAAGCGGCCGTGGCATCGACCGGGATCGGTGGAGGTGACTGGTTCCGCGGTGATTTGATCCAGGCAGTGCCGGCACTGAGGGGATTTGCCTTCTCCCTCAGTGGCGAGGCGACCCGGGCGGACGACCTCGTCCAGGAAACGCTCGTGAAGGCCTGGAGCAGCCGCGAGCGTTTCACGCAGGGCACCAGCATGAACGCTTGGCTTTTCACGATCTTGCGCAACCAGTTCTACACCGACATGCGCAAGCGGAAGCGCGAGGTCGAGGACGCCGATGGCGTTCACGCCAGCAAGCTTACGGCGCTCCCCGATCAGGAAGGCGTCGTGAACCTTCGAAGGCTTCGTGAAACGCTCGACCGTATCCCGGAGGCGCAACGTTCGGCGCTGCTGCTGGTCGGCGCGGAAGGCTACACCTACGAGGAGGCCGCCGAGCGGCTCCAATGCGCGGTCGGAACGGTGAAGAGCCGGGTCAGCCGGGCACGGGCATATCTATCCGAGACGCTCGGGCTCGGCGGCCTGGACAACGCGAACGTCGCCGCTTGACCCGGCCGTCAGGGCGTTGCGCTTGGGCGGGATCGACCGGCACCCTCATGTGGGAAGTTTCGGCAACGCGCCGAGGTGTGGCGGTTATGGCATCGACGCATCGCGAAAACCTCTCCTTGCTCTGAGGCGAGAGGATTTTACGAATGAACAGAGTCGCCGCCGTGCTGCTGCTAATCTCCGTGGGTCTCGGTGCCTGCCAGGGAACGACGTCTACGTCTCTGCCTACCGCCGCGATGCAGGAGGACCTGACACGGCTTAAGGCCGACCGGGATGCCCGTCGCATCTCCTACACCGAGTGGGCCGAGCGGACCCGGGCGGCTGCGCGCTCCACCGTTCCCCTCAGCCAGGAACAGGAGGCGGCGATGGAATATCGCACGCAGCTAGCCCGACGGGTCGATGCGGGCGATCTCACCGAGGCTCAGTTCGACCAGGAGAGCGCTCGTACGCTGCAGCGGCTGAAGGGCGGCAGGACCTCTTCCTGATCCGCATGTTCCGCGGCAGGCTTCTTCAGCTTGGTCGTGATCACCGGGCACCACGATGACGATCTCGATTTGAAGCCGTTCCCCGCGGTTTCGCGGGCATGAGCGGCTTCGGCACGACTGCTCATGAGGTCGGGGCGACCGGCAAGGGTCCTAACCCGCAAGGGAGGGCTCGATTACCCGATGGCGCGGCACCTGCGATGGCTACCTGGCCGCGATGGCCAGCGACAGGAAGTAGGCGAAGTAAACAAGCATCATGACGGCAGCGACACCGTCGAGGAGGTAGGACGGTACCTTCCGGTATGGGCCATCCTGGTGCCGAGGGCGGTCGCCTCAGTCATCGTCGATGTCGGGGGCGTGATCGTCCAGGCCTCGGCATGCCCATCCCGGGGCGCAATGGATCGGTCGCGTCACCAGACCCATACCGGGCCCGTCGATCCGACGTCATGCCAGCGATGTCCTGGCCCAGTCCGGAGCGATCACGCGGGTCGCTTCACGAACCCGATGTCGGCGGCCACGGACTTAAACCGCTCGGGCTCGCGCTCCTTCCGCTCGGAGTAGCGGTTGACGAGATAGTCGGCCCGCTCCCGGGTCAGGAGGGTGAACCGGAACAGTTCCTCGCAGACGTCGACGACTCGGTCGTAGAGCGGCCCAGGGTTCATCCGGCCGTCCTCGTCGAACTCCTTGTAGGCCATCGGGACCGAGGACTGGTTCGGGATGGTGATCATCCGCATCCAGCGCCCGAGCACGCGCAGGCCGTTGACCGCGTTGAACGACTGCGAACCGCCGGAGACCTGCATCACCGCCAGGGTCCGGCCCTGCGTCGGGCGCACCGATCCTTCCGACAGGGGGAGCCAGTCGATCTGGCTCTTGATGACCCCGGTCATGGCACCGTGCCGCTCGGGGCTGACCCAGACGTGGCCCTCCGACCAGATCGAGAGGTTCCGGAGTTCCTGAACCTTGGGGTGATCGGCCGTGGCGTCGTCGGGCAGCGGCAAGCCGCGCGCGTCGTAGATCCGCACCTCGCCGCCCATCGCCTCCAGCAAGCGCGCGGCCTCGTAGGCTAGGAAGCGGCTGAACGAGCGCTCCCGGAGCGACCCGTACAGGATCAGGAAACGCGGGGCATGGGTGAATGGCGTGGCCACCGCCAGGTCGGCGCTCGTCGGGACGACGAAGTGCCCCTCGCTCAGGTTCGGCATGCCATCGGCGAAGAGCTGTCGGGGCTTGTCCAAGACGTCTCATTCCTCTACGTTTCAACGATGGTTGAGATATTGACATCATGATGGACGAACGGCAAGCCGTCGCTGCCTTCGCGGCGCTCGGGCAGGAGCACCGCCTGCGGATCGTGCGCCAACTCGTCACCGCCGGACCTGACGGGATGGCGGCAGGCATGCTCGCCGAGGCAGTCGGGGTGTCCGGCACCAACCTGTCGTTCCACCTGAAGGAGCTGAGCCATTCCGGCCTGGTCACCTCTCGGCGCGAGGGCCGGTCGATCATCTACAGCGCCGCCTACCCGGACCTGTCGGAGCTCATCCAGTTCCTGATGAGCGACTGCTGCCAGGGCCGACCCGAGGTCTGCGGCCCGGCCATCGTCGCCCTATCCGCCTGCTGCGAGGGAACCGCCTGATGGACGTCGTGATCTACCACAACCCGGATTGCGGCACGTCCCGCAACACCCTGGCCCTAATCCGCAACGCCGGCATCGAGCCGCACGTGATCGAGTACCTCAAGACGCCGCCGAACCGCATCCTGGTCCGCCAACTCGCCGAGCGCGCCGGCGTCACGGTCCGAGATCTCCTGCGGGAGAAGGGGACGCCCTACGCCGAGTTCGGCCTCGCCGACACGTCCCTGTCGGACGACCGGCTTCTCGATGCCATCGAGGCACAACCGATCCTGTTGAACCGCCCGCTGGTTGTGAGCCCGAAGGGCGTCGCCCTCTGCCGACCGTCCGAGGCGGTCCTCGACCTCCTGCCGGCCCAGCAGGGCGAGTTCGTCAAGGAGGACGGCGAGCGCGTGGTCGACTAGCACGGGCGCCGCGTCGCCACCGCCTGATCGCTACACGTAATCAAGAACAAGAAACGGTCCCGATGCTCGCGCTCGCCATCTTCGTCGTCACCCTCGTCTTCGTCATCTGGCAGCCGAAGGGGTTCGGGATCGGATGGAGCGCCCTGATCGGAGCCGCGGTCGCGCTCGCCACCGGGGTCATCCACCCCGGGGACATCCCGGCGGTCTGGCACATTGTCTGGGACGCCACCTTCACCTTCGTCGCCCTGATCATCATTTCGCTTTTGCTCGACGAGGCGGGCTTCTTCCATTGGGCGGCCCTGCACATCGCCCGCTGGGGCGGGGGGCGGGGGCGCCTGCTGTTCCCGCTGGTGATCCTGCTCGGGGCCGCCATCGCGGCGGTGTTCGCCAATGACGGCGCGGCCCTGCTGCTCACCCCCATCGTTCTGGCCATCCTGCTGCGCCTCGACTTCAAGCCCGCAGCGGCCCTGGCCTTCATCGTCGCCTGCGGGTTCGTCGCCGACTCCACCAGCCTGCCCCTGGTGATCTCGAACCTCGTCAACATCGTCTCGGCGAACTTCTTCGACATCACCTTCAGCCGCTACGCCGCCGTGATGGTGCCGGTGAACCTCGTGTCTCTCGCCGCGACCCTGGTCGTGCTGTGGCTGTTCTACCGGCGCGACCTGCCGGCCACGTACCCGGTGGCCGAGCTCGAAGCGCCGCGGCACGCGATCAAGGACCCGCTGGTGTTCAAGGCGGCCTTCCCGCTCCTGGCCCTGCTGCTCGTGGCCTACTTCGTAACCGCGCCGTTCGGCGTGCCGGTCTCGGTGGTGACCTGCGCCGGCGCCCTCGTGCTGCTGGCGTTGGCCAATCGCAGCCGGGTCATCCCGATCCGCAAGGTGCTCGCCGGAGCTCCCTGGCAGATCGTCCTGTTCAGCCTCGGCATGTACCTCGTCGTCTACGGGCTGAAGAACGCCGGCCTGACCGATTACCTGGCTCAGGGGCTGACCTCGCTCTCGGGTCACGGACCGTTCGTAGCCACCATCGGCACGGGGGTCGCCGCCGCGATCCTGTCGTCGATCATGAACAACATGCCCAGCGTGCTGGTGGGCGCGCTTTCGATCCAGCAGGCCCCGGACCTGTCGCCCCTGATGCGCGAGCTGATGGTCTACGCCAACGTCATCGGCTGCGACCTCGGCCCGAAGTTTACGCCCATCGGGAGTCTGGCGACCCTGCTCTGGCTGCACGTCCTCGACACCAAGGGCCAGCGCATCACCTGGGGCCAGTACATGCGCGTCGGCTTGGTCATCACCCCGCCGGTGCTCCTGGTCAGCCTGGCGGCGCTGGCGCTCTGGCTGCCCGCGCTTGGTGCCGGGTAGCCATCCGATGGGCGCGGCGCGGCGCTGAGCCGTGATCTAGGACTTGGGAGTCATCCAAGTTCTCACCTTAAGCTCCTCTTGCCCGATGGGCGGGCGAAGGTGCCGGCGCGCCATTCCTTTCAATGGGCATCAGGCCCGGGTTTTGTACTCGACCGCGAGAGCGCACGTGCAAGGTCAACGACGCGTCGTCGGTCATCCGGGTCTTCGATGTCGAGCCAAGCGAGAACCAGTTCCCGCGCCCCGACCGTTTCGTGGCCGCGGCCTTGCGGGCCGCCATCGGCTAGCGCCGATGGATCGCAGCCGAGCAAATCCGCGATGCGCTTCAGCATCCCTCGCGTCCGTTCGGCCCTGTCGAGGCCGCCGTCATCATCCGTCGGCATACGCACCACTTTCCGCTAATGGTCATCACGGCGGCGGGGCGGTCGGCTCTTCGATGCAGGCGGCCGGGGACGCCATCGATAAGGGCTTCGTGAGCGCCTGCATGCCGAGCTTGGGGTGGCCGTTGCCCATCTGCCCGAACGATGGGGGGCCTTACGGCCGGACGACCATGGAAAACTTGGCGGCCAGCATCGCGCAGACCGCATCGTGGTGGCGCGTGGACCGTAGTCGTTCGAACTCCGTTACCCCCGATTGAACCTCCTCGGTGCCGCGGCGGCTGCCGAGGGCGTCGAAGCAGATGCGGGCCCGATCCACGATGGCCGGGTTGTATTCGGTGAAGCCACAAGCCGTCGAAGCCCTGCGCAGCAGGCCGTGCATCCTGAGGAAGCCGACGCAATCGACGTCGGCGGCGGTCGCGGATCGCAGGCCCGGTAACAGCAACATCACGGTAGCGAGGGCCGTCGCCGGCGCGACCCGAAGGCCCCTAGCCATCGGCGCCCGCCCGGCGACCGCCATGCGCCTCCAATTCCGGCTCGATATCACCGCGAGGTCGCCACGGAAGCCGGATATGCGCCAGGTACGGATAAACGGCCGGCAACACGACGAGGGTGAGGAGCGTCGCGGTGACGAGGCCACCGATCACCACCGTGGCCAGGGGACGCTGCACCTCGGCGCCGGCGCTGGTCGAAAGCGCCATCGGCAGGAACCCCAGTGCCGCGACCAGAGCCGTCATCAGGACAGGCCGCAGTCGCATCTCTGCGGCTCGAAAGGCTGCCTCGCGCGGGTCGAGGCCGACACGTTCGAGGTCGCGGATGTAGCTCGTCAGCACGACGCCGTTGAGGATGGCGATGCCGAAGGTGGCGATGAATCCGATCGCCGCCGAGATCGAGAACGGCAGCCCCCGCAGGTACAGGGCGACGATGCCGCCGGTCGCGGCGATGGGCACGTTCAGAAAGATCAGGCCCGCAAGCCGGATGTCCCCGAACATCACCACGAGGAGCACGAGGATCGCGGCCATGGCGGCTGGCACCACGACGGAGAGCCGGCTCGTGGCCTCCTGCAAGTTCTGGAACTGCCCGCTCCACTGCAGCGAGTACCGCGGCGGAAGGGGAACCTGCGCCTGGACCGCGGCTTGCGCGTCCCTCACGAAGCTCTGGACGTCGCGGCCGCGAACGTTGGCCTGGACCGAGATCCGGCGCTGGAGCTTCTCTCGACTGATCTGGGCCGGTCCCGTCGCCACGTCGACCGAGGCGACCAGCGAGAGCGGTACCAGCGCCTTTCCACTGCGCCCCACGGGCAGGTCGCGAATGCGGGCGATGTCGCTACGGTCGGCGGACTTCAGGCGGACCACGATGTCGGTGATGGAGTTGTCGTCGCCGTAGATCATGCCGGCGGTGCGCCCGCCGATGCTCTCCACCACGTCGAGGACGTCGCTGACGTTGACGCCGTAGCGGGCGGCCGCGGCCCGGTCGACCTGGATTGAGAGCGCCGGCATGCCGGCCTGGGCTTCGGCCTTCACGTCGGCCGCGCCCGAGACGCCTGAGACCGCGCGCACGATGGCGTCCGCCTTGTCCTTCAGCACCTTCAGGTCGTCGCCGTACAGGCTGATCGCCACGTCGCCGCGCACGCCCTCCAGCAGGTCGTCCATGCGCATCTGGATCGGCTGCGAGAACGCGTAGGACACCCCCGGCACCTCCGCCTGGAGGCGCTTGTCGAGGGCGGCGACGAGCCCCTCCTGGGTGGTCGCCGTCGTCCAGGTCGACGGGTCGGCCAGGGTGATGAAGCTATCGGTGGACTCTACGCCCATCGGGTCGGTGGGGATCTCGGCGCTGCCGGTCAGCGAGACGACCCGCTTCACCTCTGGGAAGCTTTTCAGGGTCCGCTCGATCCGGTGCATGACCTTGAGCGAGGCGTCGAGGTTGATGCCGGGCAGCTTCTCCGACGTGATGACGATGGAGCCTTCCGAGAGCTTGGGCAGGAACTCGCCCCCCAGGCGCGTCGCGAGCCAACAGCTTCCGGCAAAAAGGCCGAGCGTCACGAGGACGGTGAGGCTGGTGCGGCGCTCGGCGAGCCGAAGGACCGGCGTGTAGGCGCTTCGCGCCCAATGGACGAGGCGGGTCTCGCGTTCGCCGATGCCAGGGCCTGCCAGCACGATGGCGGCGAGCGCCGGCATCAGCGTCATCGTCAGGACCAGCGAGCCGGCGAGCGCCAGGATCACGGTGAGCGCCATCGGCCTGAACATCTTGCCCGCCACCCCTTCGAGGGCGAGGATGGGCAGGTAGACCATTATGATGATGGCCACCGCGAACAGGATCGGGCGCGCCACCTCGACGGTCGCCTTGCGGATGACCTCCTCGGCCGGACGCTCTGGGTGCTCCCCTCGGGCGCGCAGGACGTTCTCGATCATCACCACGGCGCCGTCGACGATGAGGCCAAAATCGATGGCGCCGAGGCTCATGAGGTTGCCCGACAGCCCGAACAGCCGCATCCCGGCGAACGCCATCAGCATGGACAGGGGGATGGCGGCCGCCACGACCAGGCCGGCCCGCAGGTTGCCGAGCAGCAGGAGCAGGACGACGATGACGAGCACCGCCCCCTCCATGAGGTTGTGCTCCACCGTGCGGATGGTCCGCGCCACCAGGGTGCTGCGGTCGTAGTACGGCACGATCTCGACGCCCGGCGGCAACTGCGGGCGCAGGGCCTCGATCGTCTGCTTCACGGCCACGACCACGGCGCTGGCATTCTCGCCCTGCTGCATCATGGCGATGCCGACGACGGTCTCGCCCGCCGCATCGTGCGTCACGGCACCGAGACGCACCTTCGGGGCTTCCACCACCTCGCCCAGGGTCGCGACCGTCACCGGCACGCCGCCGGGGCCGGTGGTCACGACGATGTTGGCAAGGTCCTTCGTATCCTTGGCGAGCCCCAGGCCGCGGATGACCTCCTGCTGGTCGTTGTGCTCGATGTAGGCGCCGCCACGTGCGGCGTTGTTCTCGCCAAGCGCCGTGTAGACCTGAGCCATGGTCACGCCGTAGCGGTGCAGGCTCTCGGCGGCGATGCGGACCTCGTAGGTCGGCATCTGTCCGCCGTAGACGTTCACGTCGGCGATGCCGGGGGTCAGCTTGAGCTTCGGCGCGATGGTCCATTGCAGGATGCGCTTCAGCGCCATCGGCGAGTAGCCCGGCCCCCGCACCTCGAACTGGTAGATCTCGCCTAAGCCCGTCGCCATCGGCCCCATCTCGGGATCGCCGACGCCGGCCGGCATCATGGTCTTGGCCAATGGCAGACGCTGGAACACCTGCGAGCGCGCCTCGGTGATCGACATGGCGTCGTCGAAGGTGACGTAGACCGCGGAGACGCCGTAGCGCGAGGTCGAGCGGATGCCCGACAGGCCCGGCGCCCCGGCCATCGCGTTCTCGACGGGGAAGCTCACGAGGCGTTCGACCTCAAGCGGGCCGAGGCCCGGCGACAGGGTGAGGACCATCACCTGCTTGGGCGACACATCCGGGACCGCGTCGATGGACAGGCCTTCGAGGTTGACGATGCCGCCGACCGCCCCGGCGAGCGCCAGGATCACGACGAGCCAGCGGCGGCGGATGAGGAGGGCGAACCAAGCGTTCATGGCGGCCTTAGTCCGTCGAGCCGAGGAGCGCGCGCATCAGGATGGCCTTGAGGCCGAAGCTTCCCTGCGTCGCCACCGTCTCACCCGCCGCCACGCCGGACGTCACCTCGACCCAGTCGGCGCGCTGGATACCGAGCTTGAGGTCCCGCTTCTCGAAGCGGTCGTCGCCGGTCCGCACGAAGGCGATGGGACCGCCCTCGGTCTGCTGGATCGCCGCGGCCGGAACCGTGACGCCCTCGCGCCCGAGGTCGGCGGCGATCTCGACGGAGACGAACATGTTGGCGCGCAACGTCCCGTCCGGGTTCGCGATCTCGATGCGGGCGGGGGCAGTATTGGTCGTCGGGTCGATGGCCGCGTTGACCGAGCGTACCCGTCCCTCGAAGCGGGGATGGGCCGTTACCGGGGCCTCGATGGTCGCCCGGTCGCCGGCCTTCACAGTGGCGATGTCGTGGCCGTAGAGGTTGGCCAGGACCTGGATCTGCGAGGGGTCCGCCACCGTGAAGGCGTCGCGGTTGGTGTCGACCACCTCGCCCAGGGTGATCCCGGCTGCCGTGACCACGCCGTCGATGGGCGAGACGATGGCGCTGGTGCCGGGGTCCTGTCCGGGCGCGGGGGCGAGACGCTCGTATTGCGCGCGGTAGAGGTCGACCTGCGACTTGGCGGACAGGGTCGCGGCATGCGCCTTGGCGAGTTCTACCTGGCGCCGGTCGACCTCGGCCTGGGCGACGCCGCCGATCCGGACAAGGTCGCTGCCGCGTTTGAGATTGATCTCGGCGACCTTCTCCGTCGCCTGCGCCTCGCCGAGGCTGGCCTGCGCCGCGGCGAGGCCGTTGCGCGCATCGAGAACGCCGGAGGCATCGAGGGTGGCCAGCGTCTGGCCGGCCTTCACCCGGTCGCCGGGCTGCACCGAGAGGCTGAGAACCCGACCCGAGGTGCGGGGCTTCAGGCGGGTGACCCGACGCTCGTCGAAGGCGACCATGCCGGGGGTTCGTACGGGTAGGATGATCCGGCGGGTCTCGGATTGCCCGAAGGCCAGTCCGAGGCGGCCCTGGCCGTCGGCATCGAGCCGGACGACGTTGTCATCGGTCGGCTGCTCTGAGGCGGCAGGGGTCGTCGTCGGAGTATCTGGCGCCGCCGGCGCCAACCCGACCGTCTGGAGAAGCGGTTCGACATAAGGCCGGACAGCGTCGCGATACCACCACCCGGCCAACCCGAGCGCGGCCAGACAAACGACCAAGACCCACCGCGAACGGAACCCGATCCTCGTGGATGCGGGACCGGGTGCCTCGGAGCCGATGGGTGTTTCCGTCGTGCCCGATGCAGCGGCATTCACCGATGCGCGTACCCCGCCACGGTCGACGATCTCGGCATCGCCGGTCCCGGGCATGTCGGTCTCCGCCTCCCTCAGCAAGATATCGGTCCAAACCAGATTAGAGCTATTCTAAGACATAGGGCGTGCGACCGCACCCGCCATTAAATTCGCGTTCACACTCGTGGTCCCGAGGCCGGCTCCGAACCACATCATGCAACGGGACAGGGGCGTGAGCCCGGGAGTGGACCGGGTTGGCGAAGCTGCTGCTGATCGAAGACGACGCCGCGACGGCCGAGGAGATCCTCGCCGACCTGCAGGGGCGTGGGCATGAGGTTGCATGGGCTGCTACCGGGCCCGCAGGCGCGGATGCGGCCCGTTCGGGGATCTGGAACGCCATCCTCCTAGACCGGATGCTTCCCGGCCTGGACGGGCTCACCCTGTTGCGTGACCTGCGCGCCGCCGGAGACCGGACGCCCGCACTCGTCCTGAGCGCGCTCGGCGACGTCGATGAGCGCATCCGCGGCCTGCGCGCCGGGGGGGACGACTACCTCGGCAAGCCCTTCGTCCTCGCCGAACTCGCGGCCCGGATCGAGGCCTTGCTGCGGCGGCCGACGGACTCCCGCGAGACGGTCCTCAGGGTCGGGACCTTGGAGCTCGACCTCATCGCCAGCACCGGTCGCAGGGGCGTGCGCGATCTCGACTTGCTGCCGCGCGAGCTCAAGCTGCTCGAATACCTCATGCGGCGGCCAGGGCAGGTCGTGACCCGGGCGATGATGTTCGAGGAAGTCTGGAACTATCGCTTCGCGCCTAAATCCAACCTCATCGACGTTCATGTCGGACGCCTGCGCAGGAAGCTTGAGGCCGAAGGCGAGCCGATGCTGATCCAGAACGTCCGGGGAGAGGGCTTCACCCTGACCCCCGATGTCTAGGCTCGTCCGTTCCTTCGCGTTCCGGTGGGCCCTGGGCATCGCCCTGTGGTCGACGCTCCTCTCGCTGCTGCTCTTCGCCTTCGTGTACTGGCAGACCGCGGCGTTCATGCAGGACGAGCTCGCCGAGGTCCTACGCCACGAGGCCCGGTACGCCGCCGGGGATACGGCCAAGGCAGCCACTCGCATCGAGACGTGGGTCAGCGAGGACCTGCACAGCGTCCACTTTGCCGGCCTGTTCGGTGCGGATGGCCGCAAGCTTACCGGCAACCTCGACGCCCGCCCACCGGAACTGCCCCTCGACGGCGAGGTCCACCGGATCGGCACGCAGGTGGCCATCGCGGGACGGCGCCTGCACGAGGAGCTCTGGTCGGCCGCCCGGTCCCTTGAGGACGGGACCGTGGTGGTCGTGGCCCACGATACCGACGAGATCGACCGCGCCAAGGCCACGGTGATCCGGGCGCTTGGCCTCGCCCTCGTCCCGACCCTGGCCTTCTCCATCCTCGGAGGCGTCCTGCTCGCCGGACGCGCCCGGCGACGCTTGGCATCCACGGAGGCGGCGGTCGCGCGGGTGATGCGGGGTGACCTGCGCCAGCGCCTGCCGGTCGGCGATGCCGGGGACGAGTTCGACCGTCTGGCACGGGACGTCAACGTAATGCTCGACGAGATCGAGCGCCTCATGGAGGAGGTGCGCGGGGTTGGCGACGCCGTCGCCCACGATCTCCGGACGCCGCTCACGCGCTTGAGGCTGCGTCTTGAGCGAGGCCGGGATCAAGCCCGCGACGTCGAGGACCTGCGGCAGGCGGTGGACCAAGGGCTGATCTGGATCGACCAGACGTTGGAGATGGTCACGGCGGTCCTGCGCATCGGCGAGATCGAGCACGGACGGCGCTGCGCCGCCTTCGGCCCGGTCGACCTAAAGCTCGTGGTGAGCGAGGCCGCGGAGTTGTTCGAACCCTTGGCCGACGAGAAGGGCATCGCCCTCGGCATCGGCATCGAGGAGGGAGCGTCTGCGGTCCGGGGCGACCGCAGCCTCATCTTCGAAGCAATCTCGAACCTCCTCGATAACGCGATCAAGTTCACCCCGACCGGGGGGCGCGTCGGTATCGGTCTCGCCTGGCGCGACGGCGTCGCTGTGGTGTCCGTAGAGGACACCGGTCCGGGCATCGCCGCAGGCGAACGCGACCACGTCTTCAAGCGCTTCTATCGTGCGGAACGTGCCAGGCAGACAGAGGGCAACGGGCTCGGCCTCGGCCTCGTCGCGGCCATCGCCAAGCTGCACGGATTTCCTCTCTCCGTTGGCGACGGTTCTCGCGGTGGATGTCGCTTCGAGATGGCATGCCCGACATCAGAGTGCCATGCGTCGGTCATGGGATGATCGACCAGCCTGCCTTCGAAAGCCGTCTCTAATCGAGCCCGGCCCCAAAGGTATCGCATCATGAGCGAAGGCCGCGGCTTCCAGGACGGATGCCACGTCCATCGCATTTCAGGCCATGACCAACCCGACCTTAAATTCGGTGTCATTTTCGAACGCTTCTAAACTGCGCTCGTTCTTGATGTACACATCGCCCGCCCCGGGCTTTGCCGCCTCCAAGGTCAAATCGGCACCTCATGAAGAACGCCCGTTTCCTCTCGGCCATGCTCCTCCTCGGCGCCCCCTTGCCGCTTCCCGTCCTCGCCAACGGAACGCCGACGGCCCCGAGCGCGATGAAGGTCCTCTCACGGATCGACCTCGCCTAGGCCGACCAGCCGACCGCCAAGAGCACCGACGACGTCCGCGGTTCCTCGCAGACCAAGACCACCAGCCTGCAGCCGGTCGGCGCCTTCCCGACCAACGAGATGACGACGCTTCCGGTCATCGGTCTCGACGGCGACGCGGACGCGATCAAGAAGGACGTCGCCGCCCTCCAGCAGACCCTGACCGAGCTGCAACAGCTCCAGCTCCAGACTAAGCAGGCGCACTGGAACGCCTCCGGCACCTTGTACTACCCGCTGCACCTGCTCCTACAGGAGCACTACGAGGGCCTGTCCAAGTACGCCGACACCATCGCCGAGCGCCTGCTCGCAGTGGGGGCCTCGGCCGACGGGCGCGCCAACACCATCGTGAAGACCTCCGGCGTTCCCGAGATCCCCGGTGGCTTCCTCGACGACGCCCAGATCCTGGTCTGGTTCACCAACGCCTACAAGCGGGTCGGTGAGGAGGTGAACGCGGCCATCAAGGCGACGGAACAGGTCGACCCGACCACCTCCAACCTCCTGCAAGAGGTCGAGCACGGCGTTGCCAAGTACCAGTGGCAGATGCGCGCCCAACTCCAGCGCACCAAGACCGACCCGAATACGGGCTGGGACCTCAACGACAACAAGCCGGTCGACCTGCAGGGTCAACAAGCGCCGAACGCGAGCGGTAGTTCGACCAAGCCCTGAGGCGTGGCGATGGCCCTGCCCGTTTCCGGACAGGGCCATCGACCGCTTGCGCTTTCTCTAAAGATTGGAATAGCTCTAATCTGATTATGGGTTGCCTCGACGCATCACGGATCTGGCGTTCCCTCACTCCGGTGCAGCAGACCATGCTGCGTCGCCTGGAGCGTGAAGGGTCGCTTCGTTTCCCCGGACCGTGGGAGATGCGCACGGTGCGCTCCCTGCTCGAACGCGGGTTCATCAAGCCGGGACCGCGCCGTGGCAACGCTCCGGGCCTTTGGTCTCTCAGCGCCAAGGGGCGTCGCCTCCTGCCGCGCCGGTCGTCCGAAGCGGCTTTGGCATCGAGCCATGTCGTCCCATCCCATGCCTCAACGGCCGTAGCGGACATGCAGCGATGAGTTCGAGCACGAGACGCGCCACCGTCGCCGGAAATCCAGGCGCGTCGGCCTACGACCGGGGCACCATCGCCCTGCACTGGCTGACCGCCGGCCTCGTGTTGGTCCTTTGGCTGATCGGCACCTTCCTCGAAGACATCCTGCCAAAGGGGGCCGTGCGCTCCGGGATCTGGTCGGCTCACTTCGACCTGGGCTTCGTCCTCACCGCCGTCATCGTCGCGTTGCCGCTCTGGAGATGGTTCGGCGGCCGCCGGCTTCCCGTAGAGGATCCGGGCGCCCTGCACATCTTGGCCAAGACGACCCATGCCGCCCTGTACGCGCTGCTCTTCGTGATCGCAGGGCTCGGCATCGCGAACGCCCTCGTGCGCGGCGTCACCATCGCTGGGCCGCTGGCGTTACCGGCCATCGGCGACCCGGAATGGCGCCGGCCGTTGACCCACTGGCACGGGGTCGCCGCCAACATCCTGATGGCGCTGGCGCTGTTCCATGCCGCTGCCGCGCTGGTCCACCACTACCTTTGGCACGACAACATTCTGCGGCGCATCCTTCCGAGCCGTGCCGCACGGCTCACCTCGGAAAGACGTTGAACGCAGTGCGCGCATCCCACGCAGAAAACCACCTTATCGACCGCATCGGATGGCTACGGGCGGCAGTGCTCGGCGCCAACGATGGGCTCGTCTCGACGGCCAGCCTGATCGTGGGCGTCGCCGCGTCCACCGCGTCCACCGGGGAGATCCTGGTGGCGGGCTGCGCGGGCCTCGTGGCCGGCGCGATGTCGATGGCGGCGGGCGAATACGTCTCGGTCAGCTCCCAATCGGACACCGAACGGGCCGACCTGGCCCGGGAGATCCGCGAACTCGAACAGGATCCCGAAGCCGAGCGCGACGAACTCGCTGCCATCTATGTCACCCGTGGCCTCGACCGGGACCTGGCCCTCAAGGTGGCCCAGCAACTCATGGCGAAGGATGTGCTGGGCGCCCACGCGCGGGACGAGCTCGGGATCTCCGAGTTCACGACCGCGCGTCCGGTTCAGGCAGCGCTGACATCCGCGGCGACCTTCTCGTCCGGAGCGGCGCTGCCCCTGGCGGTGGCGGCAGTCTCGCCGGCCAACCTGGTGGTGTACCTCGTTTCGGGGGCGTCCTTGGTCTTCCTGGCCATGCTCGGAGCCCTCGGGGCAAAGGCCGGTGGTGCCGAGATCCTGCGACCGACAGCCCGGGTAGCGTTCTGGGGCGCCCTAGCGATGGCTGCGACCGCGGGTATCGGACATCTCGTCGGAAACGCCGTCTAAGCGCTCCTTCCGTCGGCCGGGCCCACATGCATGGAACATCGAAGCGATGCTGCGTCAGTGGATACGATAGTTGATGCAAGCTTCAGTGACGTCCTGTCCGGTCTCGACGTCACGAACGGAAATGCGATGACCCTCCATCCTGAACCGTTGCAGGTCCTCGGCGGAGATGTAGGTCTTGCTGTCAGGATCATACAGCCGGGAGCCAGCGTAGCGCCTGAGTTGCAGGATGGGTTGCGGTTTCTTTCTCGGCATCGCTTCCAGAGGGCTGGCGTCGCTAGCAGTGCGACACATTCCTTACCTTGGAATGATTACATTCTGTGATCTGGGCGTGCAATCATCGACCGGATGTTCGTACGGTTCGATCGCCTTCGTCCGCCGCCAAACCCCGCGACCAATCCGCGGGGCACTGAGCGTCATCACCCGATGAGCCTTCGCGATACAATGGTGGTGTCCTGGGCGAACCCGTAGATCCGTATCGCCCCCGTCGCGAGTTCAAGGGACTCGACATCGCCCGCGCTAAGGCCTTCGATTGCCATCACCAGGGCCCGCAGCGCGTTGCCGTGGCCGACGACCAGCGTCGGACCGCGCATCGCCGCCGGCTGAATGTGCCTCAGGTGGAACGGTACGATCCGTGCGACGGTGTCCCTGAGGCTTTCGCCGTTCGGCGGCCGCCCCTCGTACGACCGACGCCAGTTCTCGACCCGTTCAGCCCCGAAACGTCGGTAGGCGGTCACCTTGTCGAGGCCACCGAGGTCGCCGTAATCGCGCTCGTCCAGCGCTGCGTCCTGATGGGGGACGAGTTCCGCCTGTCCAAGGACACCGAGTGCCAGCGCCGAGGTCGTGACGGCCCGCGTCATGGTCGACGTGAAGGCTGCCTCGAAGCGATGCCCTTCATCTCTCAGGATCGTCCCGACCGCGCACGCTTCCCGCCGGCCCTGTTCGGTTAGGGCAGGATCGAGCCTACCCGTGAAAAGGCCGTCCGCGTTGGCTTGGCTCTGGCCATGCCGGACCAGGACTAGGCGTCGCGACGGCTGGGTCATGGCTGACAATGGGGCTTGGTGAGCGAAAATCTTTGCTTCGAACCCCGGTCATTGGCCGCCAATGGGCAAAGCGAGCAGTCAGGAACGGACGTATGCGCCCAGGCTTTCCACAGGCAACTCCTTCGGGGACAAATCGGGGACAAATGGATTTTTTAGCCAGCCGAAAGCCCAGTCAAATCAAAGAGTTATGATGGGCAGTCGTAGATGGCGGAGACGGAGGGATTCGAACCCTCGATACCCATTTCTGGGTATGCTCATTTAGCAAACGAGTGCCTTCAGCCGCTCGGCCACGTCTCCAGCGTCGTCGGCTCTAAGAGGTCGGACCGGGGCGGTCAAGCGAATCTCGGGGCGGGGAGGCCGCGGAGGCCCTTCGGCGCTCGTAGTGTTTCGCGATGCGCAGGTGGCGCGAGATCGCGTAGTTCATCGCGGTGAGGAAGCCGTAGACGCCGCGCATGCAGTGGCGGCGGCCGAGATACGCCTTCAGGAAGTTGCCGGGCAGCTCGACGAACACTCGCCAGGTCGGGATCGCGACGCCGCGCGCCTCGAGGTCGTCGGCCTGCTGGTCGGAATAGCGGTTGAGCTTGTCGAGCTGGTCGCCGAGCGAGCGCACCGAGAAATGGTGGATCACCCCCTTCAGCCGCCCGGGCTCGACGCCGGGCTCGAGCGCCACGCGGTCGTGGACGGGGGAGGGCGAATAGCGCCCGCGGTCTTTCCGGTAGAGCCGCACCGGCGTCAGCGCGTAGGCCCAGCGGTGGGGGCGGCTCTCGCCGGGGAAGACCTCGGCGATGGCGATGCGCCAGGCGGCCTTGCCGGGCTCGCCCTCGGCGAACAGGGCGCGGATGTCACTCGCGAGGTCGGGGGGCACCACCTCGTCGGCGTCGAGGTTCAGGAGCCAGTCGTGGCGGCACCGGTCCTCGGCGAAGCGCTTCTGCGGGCCGTAGCCCGGCCAGTCGTTGTGGATCACCCGGGCGCCGAGCGAGGCGGCCAGCGCCTGAGTCCCGTCGGTCGAGCCGGAATCGACTACGACGAGGTCGTCGGTGAGGTCTCGCACCGCGCGGATCGTCGCGCCGATGCGGTCCGCCTCGTTGCGGGCGATGATGAAGACGGAGATCGGCAGGGCGATCGTGGCGTTCGGCGGGTTCGCGGTCACGCGCCTCAAGCTCCGGCCGCGGCGGCGAGCCGCTTGCGCTGCACCTTGCCGTTGGCGGTGCGGGGGAGGGCGTCGAGGAAGCGGATCTCGCGCGGGCGCTTGTAGGCGGCCAGCCGCTCGGCGCACCACGCGATCAGCGCGTCGGCATCCGGCTCCGCGCCCGGCTGCAGCACAACGAAGCCGCAGATCACCGACACGTCGGCCCGCACCGGCAACTCGGCGACACCGGCCTCGGCGACGCTCGGATGGGCGATCAGCGCGCCCTCGACCTCGTTGGGCGAGACGCGGTAGCCCATCGCATTCATCAGGTCGTCGTTGCGGCCCTCGAACCAGAGGTAGCCCTCCGCATCGAGGCGGGCGAGGTCGCCCCCGGCGAACCAGTCGCCGCGCATCACCTGCGCCTCCTCGTCGGGGCGGTTCCAGTAGCCGAGCATCAGGCCGGGCTCCAAGCGGTGGACGGCGAGGAGGCCGGTCTCGCCGGGCGGCAGCGGCTCGGG
>NZ_VRUX01000049.1:0-15936 GCF_008039885.1 Methylobacterium sp. WL103 | reverse complement strand
CCGCCGGACGCCTCCGCCTACCGCGCCGCCCTGCGCAGCCTCGACGCCGCGGCGCAGGCGGGGGGACACCGCTTCGTTGCGCTGGACGGCGCGGCACAGGACGACCTGCTCGAGGCGATCGAGGCCAAGACCCTTTCGCGCGGTCCGGCCGGCGGCTTCGATCCGGAGCAGCTGGCCTTCTGGTTCGAGGACCTGCGGTCGGACGTGGTGCGGACATGGCTCGCCCATCCGGCGGCGCTCGCCTGGATCGGCTATTCCGGCATCGGCGCGGGCGGCGACGGGCCGCGGCCGGTGGGATTCAAGAAGGTCGGTTTGGGCGAGCGCGAGGGCTGGGAGCCCGTCGCGCAGGGTGGGGATGCACGATGAACCTCGATTCGATGAGGCGCTATTCCACCGACGAGATAGTTGACGCTGTGGTGATCGGCACTGGCGCCGGCGGTGCGCCGCTGATGGCGCGCTTGGCCGCCGCCGGTTCGCGCGTGGTCGCCCTGGAGGCCGGCCCGAACTTCGATCCGCAGGCCTTCGCATTCGACGAGACCCTCGCCGACGAGATCTACTGGACGGACGAGCGCCTTAGCGGCGGTTCGACGCCGGAAGCCTTCGGCGGCAACAACAGCGGCACCGGCGTCGGCGGCTCGACCCTCCACTGGGGCGCATTCTGCCCGCGTGCCGACCAGCGCGACCTGATGATCCGCACCGAGACCGGAGAGGGCACCGACTGGCCGGTGAACTACGACGAGCTGCTGCCGTTCTACGAGCGCGTCGAGGCCTTCATCGGCGTCTCCGGCCCGCAGAGCTATCCGTGGGACGCGAGCCGGCGCTACCCCCTTGCCCCCGTGCCCCGCAACGCTTCCGCGCAGATCATGGCTGAGGCCTGCGCCGGCATGGGCATCCGCGCCACGGACGCGCCCGCGGCCGTCGTCTCGCGCGACTTCCCGCAGGAAGGCGGCGCGGTGCGATCGGCCTGCATCAATTGCGGCTACTGCCATCAGGGCTGCCGCAACGGCGCCAAGACCAGCATGGACGTGACCTACCTGCCGCTGGCGGTGGCGCATGGCGCCGAGATCCGGCCGGAGGCCCGCGCGCACGGGTTCGAGCGTGACCGCGAGGGCCGGATCACAGCGGTGATCTACCGGCAGGGCGGCGTCGACCACAGGCAGCGTTGCGCGCAGGTGTTCCTCTGCGCCGGCTCCGTCGAGACCGCGCGGCTGCTGCTGCATACGGGACTGGCCAACGGCAGCGGGCAGGTCGGGCGCAACTACATGGGCCATGTCGCGACGCAGGTCTGGGGCACGTTCGATGCCGAGACGCGGCCAAACAAGGGCTACCCGTCCTCGCTGATCACCGAGGACATGATCCGCCCGAAGGGCGCCGACTTCGCAGGCGGCTACCTGGTCCAGAGCCTCGGCGTCGCGCCGTTGACCTTCGCCAACTCGGTGGCGCGCGGGCGCAAGCTGTGGGGCAAGGCGCTCGGCGACTACCTCGCGAACTACAACCACGTGGCCGGCATCGGCATCAACGGCGAGACCCTGCCCTGCGACGCCAACCGGCTGACGCTCTCGGACGAGGCCGACGCCCTCGGCATGGGCAAGGCCGCGATCGATTTCGGCTACGGCCCCAACGAGACGCGCCTGAACGCCCACGCCACGAAGCTGATGGTCGACCTGTGGACCCAGGCCGGCGCCCGCGACATCTGGGTGCTCGACCGCGTCGCCCACACCATCGGCACCTGCCGCATGGGCCATGACGGCGACCACGCGGTGGTCGATGCGTTCGGGAAGTCGTTCGAGGTCCCGAACCTGTGGGTCTGCGACGGCTCGACGTTCCCAAGCTCGCTCGCGGCGAACCCCGCGCTGACGATCATGGCCCTGAGCTTGCGCAGCGCGGAGAAGGTGCTGAGTGGCGCCTGACATGTGACGGCGGGTCATCCCTCATCCGCAGAGGAAGGGAAGACCCGCGTCGCGTGCGATCTCGTACGCTTGGAGGCCCCTTCTGAGCCCCTGCCGCGATCAAGCAGCGATCGCCTCGGGCTTCGGCGCGGGTGCGTCCATCGCCCGCATGTAGACGTCGAGCAGCGTCTCGTGCTCGTCGCGGGCATCCTGGTCGAGCTTGCGCAGGCGGATGATCTCCTTGAGGATCTTCACGTCGAGGCCTTCGCCCTTCGCTTCGGCGAAGATTTCCTTCTTCGCCTCCATCAGCGCCTTGATCTCCTCGTCCACCTGCTCGATCCGCTCGACGATGGAGCGGATGCGGTCGCCGGCGATTCCAATGGTGTCGGTCATCCGAGAACCCTGTTCGTGAGAAGCCACGGCTGGCTCGTCGCGCATCGGGGTGAGCGAACGGTTAAGGCGGCCGATCCCTCGAGCGCCGCACGACGGATCTGGATTTCCGGCCGTCGATCGTCTATATGAGACCTACGGTTGATGACCGGTTCGTAATAACGTTTCAGGACCCGGAGGGCAGTACTCCGGCGCCTCCACCACGAACGCAGCGGCGCTGCGTTTCTGATGGGGGCGAAATAGGTTCGACTGGGCGGTAAAGGGATCGCGAGTTCAGCTTCACTTCGGTGAGGTACGATGCGACTGTCGGTAGGGACTCGACCGGTTCGACGCGGGCAACCCCCGTTTCGGGCACCTGACCAAATCCTAAATGCCAACGATAACGTTGTCATGGATGCCCGCCTCGCGGCGTAAGCATCTTGCGGTAGGGTAACCGTCGAAACAGAACCCGGGGCTTCGGCCCCGGGACCCACCTTTCCTCAGCCTCGGATTACGCGCCCTGCCCTCTCGGCGGATCGGAAACGCATGTCCGGGCGACGCCCCGCAGGCCCGAGAGCCGGCGAGGCGAGGCAACGGCGGCTGCGGCGCTTAGCGCTGCTTGTCCTTCTTGTTGGCGTTGTGATGCCCGACGGCGCAGCCGGCGGCAGCGCCCATCTTGCCGTGGCCCGCCATGTGGCCGGCGACGCCGCCGACGATGGCGCCCTTGATGCAGCCCTTGGCCTCGGCCGGGGCGGACTGGCTGAGGGCGCCGAGGGCGAGCAGGCCGGCGAGGAGTGCGAACTTCATGAGCGTGGATCTCCGTTGCTGTGGAGATCGAACGAGCGGGCCGGCGACAGCGTTCCGGCGGTCCTTTTCCGGTCTTCGCTGCAGGTCCGCCATGCGTGCGCCGAGCGAGATGAATTGACACCGCGCGAAAACCCACGACATCACGGGTCTTGATCGCACTGACACAGGAAGGCGCACGTGGCTCGTCCCGAACTCGGTACCAAACGGATCTGCCCGACGACCGGCAGGAAGTTCTACGACCTCGGTCGTGATCCGGTGGTTTCCCCCTATTCCGGCGAGGTCGTCCCGACCGCCGCCCTCACCCCCTTCGCGAGCCGGTCCGCGCCGATCGCCGCCCGCAAGGAACCCGTCGCCGACGAAGACGAGGCCGACGCCGCCGGTCCGGAACTGGTCTCCCTCGACGAGGTCGAGGCCGAGGAGACCGAGAAGGACACGGATACGGACACCGAGGGCGACGACGTCATCGAGCCGGATGCCGACGGCGAGACCGCCGACGACGACACCCTCGTGGTGGACGACGAGGACGACGACACCACCGATCTCGTCGACGTCGAGGACGAAGACGACGATTGATCGCGCGACGCAGGTCGCGCCGGTTCGCCCGGCGCGACCACGTCCCCGATTCGCCGTCAGCGTGGGGCTGATCCGGGCGCATGCGACTTGCGCGGGCTTGCCGGCAGAATCGGCCCAAGGTCGGATGGAGACATCAGAGGCACACCTCGGGTGCTCGAACCCCAGGCGTGGCGCCGGTCGCACGTCGACCTGTTGCGGCCAAGAAAAAAGGGCCCCCTGCGGAGCCCTTGCTTCGATCATCGATCATTCCGCGAGTGGAATGGTGGGCGCGACAGGGATCGAACCTGTGACCCCTTCCATGTCAAGGAAGTGCTCTCCCGCTGAGCTACGCGCCCCCGCCGAAGCCGTTTGGCTTCGGTGTGGGGGGCCTATAGCCTTCGCCGTCCGGGGGCGCAAGCCGGAACGGACGAAACGCACGCTGGATTTGGTCGTCCGGTTTCGCCGCAGTCCGGCCGACCCTTCGTTGCCCACTGCAACGCTCCTCGAAATGGGTTATGGCGCGGTCTCGGTCGGCGCTAGAGGTCGCCCGGGATCGGGCCCGGGCGACGGGCGCTGCAGCGACGGGACATGCGGTTCTTCATCGATTACGACAACGGCGACGTGATCCATGGCTGGATCGTCCCGGACAACCCCCTGGCGGTCAGCCGGGTCGTGGTGTCCGTCGAGGGGCAGCGGGTCGCGGAAGTCTCCGCCACGATCACCGAGCCCGCGTTCCAGCGCAGCGGTTGGCACTCCACCGGGCAATGCGTGTTCGTGTTGCGGGAATCCGAAGTGCCGGGCCTAGCGGCGATACCGGTCCTCGAGCTCTACGACGCCGACACCAACGTGCTGGTCTATCGCCGCGTCCCGCGCGAGGGCCTGATCGATCGCCGGGTGCTTCTGATCAACACCGGCATCCATCCCGAAGTCGGCCTGCAGAACGCGCTGTTCCCGTATTTCCAGCAATCCCATTTCGGCATCCACAAGCTCTCCGACGAGATCGTGACCAGCGTCCTCGGAAACGAGACTCCGACCTCCCGCCTTATCGCCGGCGCGCTCGTGGTGCCGCGCTACGAGCAGTATTTCCCGCCGGATCGCATGCTGTCGGCGATCCTGGTCCACGATCCGCATGTGGAGATGGCCACGCGGATGCTGTGGCTGAAGGCGCGTTCCAAGGTGGTGGCCGAGGACGATGCCGGTTGGCGCGTCGATCGCTATGCCGAGGCAGCCCTATTCGTCCACGACTACGACTACACGGATCAAAAGAGCCTGAAGCGCTTCTTCCGGATGCTACCGGAGCAGGCCTACCACCTCCTCTACAACCCGCTGTCGCGCCAGCTCGGAACGCGGCTACCCGACGACCGGCTCCATCCCGGTAATTCCATCGTCGCGATCGAAATCCTCGCGCGCCTCGGGATCGTCGGGCACCGGACCTACTTCGACGCTTTCGCCTCCACCCTGTTCGACCAGATCGGACTGGAGGGCGGTTTGCCTCTGCCGGCGCCCGTTCCGATCTCCGACGAGGCGTTGGCCCTGGCCGAGCGCCTTCGCGCCGTGAAGGCGGTCGCCGACATGTTGGTCTTCGACATCGCCATGTCGGACGCGGTACTGATGTCCCTCGCCAAGAGCTGGAATCACTGACGTGGTGGATATCGAGGCCGTCCTCGTCGGCGTCGGAGCGAAGCGGACGCTCGTCGTCCACCGCGACGCGGACGGGCTTCGCCTCGACTTCGCCGGCCTTGGGCTTGGCGGGGCCTGGGTTACGATCACGCTGCACGACAACCCCGCCGCGCCGCGCGAGGCCCACCCGCTGATGAGTCTCGTCGTCAGCGACGAGGCCCAGTTCGGCGTTCCGGTCGCGCACGAGGCCGTCGGCGCCGGCGTCTCCGCCTGGACCGGTCAGGTCCCGGCGACGATCCGCGCCCTCCGGGTCGCGAACCTCGCCGGCGGCAGGCCTCCGCATCCGAGCCGGATCACGATCCGCTGCCGCACCCGTCCGGCCTTGGTGGCGAGAGCCTTTTCCCGGGCCCCCGGGCTCGCGGTGCGGGCGGTTTATTGGCGCAGCCTCGGCAAACGGGTGCGCGGGCGCAGCTTCCTCGACCGGGCGCTGCAGCACCGGAGCGAGGGCGGCTACGCCGCCTGGATCCGGCGAGCCGACACCCTGGACGCGGCCGAGCGCCGCCGGATCGCGGCGGAGGTCGCCGCCTGGGAGGCGCCGCCGTCGATCTCGGTGCTGATGCCGGTCCACGACCCTGCGCCGAAGGTCCTGCGAACGGCGCTGCGCTCTGTCCAGGCCCAGCTTTATCCGCACTGGGAACTCTGCGTCGTCGACGACGCCTCGACCGATTCGCGGATTCCGCAGCTGCTCGCGCGCTTCGCAGCCACCGACCCCCGTATCCGCGTCGCGCGCCGGTCCGAGAACGGGCACATCGCCCGCGCGACCAACGACGCGGCGGCGGCGGCGCGGGGCACGTTCTGCGCCTTCCTCGATCATGACGACGCGCTGCCTGTGCACGCTCTCTACGAGGTGGCGCGGGCGATCCGCGCCGATCCCGATCTGGTGCTGATCTACAGCGACGAGGACAAGATCGACCGCCGCGGCAACCGCTTCGATCCGCACTTCAAGGCCGACTTCGACCGCGAGCTGCTCTACGCGCAGAACTACATCAACCACCTCACCGTGCTACGCACCGAGGCCTTCCGGGCCGTCGGCGGCTTGCGCCCCGGATTCGAGGGCAGCCAGGACCACGACCTGCTGCTGCGTCTGACCGACGGGCTCGACCCCGCCCGCATCCGGCACATCCCGGCGGTGCTCTATCATTGGCGCGCGGCGAGCGGCTCGGGTACGTTCTCGGACCGGGCGAGCGCGCGCACCGAAGCGGCCCGCCTGCGAGCGCTGGACGAGATCGTCGCCCCCTGGGGCGGCAGGGCCGAGCGCGGTCCCGCCGGATTCAACCGGCTGGTGCGCCCGATCCCCGATCCGGCGCCGCGCGTCTCGGTGATCATCCCGACGCGCGACCGCGCCGAACTGCTCCGCGTGACCCTCGATGGCCTGTTCGGTCGGACCGATTACCCGACGATCGAGGTCGTCGTCGTCGACAACGACAGCCGCGAGCCCGAGACCCGCGCCCTGTTCGCGGAATATCGCGACGACCCGCGCCTGCGTGTGGTGGCGGTGCCCGGCGCGTTCAATTTCTCTGACCTGTCGAACCGTGGAGCGGCGGCGGCGACCGGCTCCGTGCTGCTGTTCCTGAACAACGACGTCGAGGTGATCGAGCCGGGCTGGCTGCGCGAGCTCGTCTCGATCGCGTTGGTGCCTGATGTCGGCGCGGTCGGCGCCAAGCTCCTCTACCCGGACGGGACGGTGCAGCATGGCGGCGTCATCCTTGGGATCGGCGGGGTCGCCGGCCACAGCCATCTCGGGGTCGACGGCGACGCGCCGGGCTATTTCGGGCGGATGACGGTCGCGCACGAAGCCTCGGCCGTCACCGGCGCATGCCTGACGATGCGCGCCGACGTGTTCGCCGCCGTCGGCGGCTTCGACGCGCAGGACCTGAAGGTCGCCTTCAACGACGTCGATCTATGCCTGCGCGTGCGCGAGGCGGGCTACCGGATCATCTGGACGCCCTTCGCCACCCTCGTCCACCACGAGTCGAAGAGTCGCGGACCCGAGGATACGCCCGAGAAGCTGATCCGATTCGAACGCGAGACGGCCGTGATGCAGGCACGCTGGGGGGCGCGTCTGCGGGCGGATCCCTATTATAACATCAATCTGTCACGCATCTCTGGGCACTACCGATTCTAACCCCGTGTTCGTATTTTCACCCTACCGGGCGGTGGGACAGTGATACGGTTTCGCCCGGAGCTTCTGAGACGAGGGGGGGTACGGCCTGTTCCCTGCGAAGCCGATCCAGGGTAATGCTGCAGTGCAATCGGCGATCGCATCCGAGCCGACGACGGAGGTTGCATGCGGATCGTCATGGTCGGGTCGGGGTATGTCGGCCTGGTGTCCGGGACTTGTTTTGCCGATTTCGGGCATGAGGTCGTGTGCCTCGACAAGGACCCGGCCAAGATCGAGGCGTTGCGCGCCGGGCGCATGCCGATCTACGAACCCGGTCTCGAAGCGCTCGTCGCCGAGAACGTGCGCCGGGGTCGGCTCGGCTTCGGGATCGACCTCGCGGCGGCGGTCGCGGGCGCCGACGCGGTGTTCATCGCGGTGGGCACGCCCTCGCGACGCGGCGACGGCTTCGCCGACCTCAGCTACGTCTACGCCGCGGCCCGCGAGATCGCGGCGGCGCTGACCGGCTATACGGTGATCGTCACAAAATCCACGGTTCCGGTCGGCACCGGCGACGAGGTCGAGCGCATCATCCGCGAGGCGCGGCCCGAGGCCGACTTCGCCGTCGTGTCCAACCCGGAATTCCTGCGCGAGGGCGCGGCGATCGACGACTTCAAGCGACCCGACCGCATCGTCATCGGTGCCGAGGACGCGCGCGCCGAGGAGGTGATCCGGGAGGTCTACCGCCCGCTCTACCTCAACGCCGCGCCGATCCTCGTCACCGGACGGCGCACCGCCGAGCTGACCAAGTACGCGGCCAACGCCTTCCTGGCGACCAAGATCACCTTCATCAACGAGATCGCGGACCTGTGCGAGCAGGTCGGCGCCGACGTGCAGGAGGTCGCCCGCGGCATTGGCCTCGACAACCGCATCGGCGCGAAGTTCCTCCATGCCGGCCCGGGCTACGGCGGCTCGTGCTTCCCCAAGGATACGCTGGCGCTGGTGAAGACAGCGCAGGATGCCGGGACGCCGATGCGGATCGTCGAGACCGTGGTCGCGGTCAACGAGAGCCGCAAGCGGGCGATGGCGCGCAAGGTCATCCAGGCCTGCGGCGGCTCGGTGCGCGGCAAGACGATCGGGCTGCTCGGCCTCACCTTCAAGCCCAACACCGACGACATGCGCGATGCCCCTTCGCTCGCGATCGTCGCCGGTCTGCTGGACGCCGGTGCGACCGTGCGGGCCTACGACCCCGAGGGAATGGGCCAAGCACGTGCGCTCCTGCCCGACATCGATTACGCCGACGACCCCTATTCCTGCGCCGAGGGCGCCGACGCCTTGGTGCTCGTCACCGAGTGGAACGCGTTCCGGGCGCTCGACCTCGAACGGCTGCGCACCACAATGGCCGAGCCGGTCCTGGTCGACCTGCGCAACGTCTACCGCGTCCAAGACGTGGAACGCCTCGGCTTCCGCTACGCCGGCGTGGGACGTGCGTCGGGGGGCGGGCGATCCGAAGAACGAGACGGCGGGTGAAGCCGGCAACTCGAGCGTCCAGAGGTCGATCGATCGGCGCGCGCTGCAATGACGCGGCGCTTTCAACACAAATTCACCGGTTTTGAACGGTTCAGATGGCAATGGTGACAAGGCTGCGGCAAAGCTTAGGTTGATGAACATTCACGACAGCCGAGCGCAAACCGGCCTCTTCGATGCCGTCGTCCCTCCCTTAGGTTGGACAGCGATTTAGAGCCATACTAAACATCGCCTCGAAGCGCGGTGCTGCCGATGCCCGATCCGTTTTCCGTTAACGAGCGTGTGCGAATCAAACGTGACACAACGTACTGACATCGCGATCGTCGGTCGCGCCTGCCGGCTTCCCGGCGCGCCGAGCGTCGACGGACTCTGGCAGTTGCTCACGGAGGCGCGCTGCGCCGTCGGCCGTATCCCCGGCGACCGCTGGTCGCTCGACCGGTTCGGGCACCCGCGGTCGCAGGAGCGCGGCAAGAGCTACACATGGGCCGCGGGCGTGCTCGACGACATCTGGTCGTTCGACCCGGCGGTGTTCGGCATCTCGCCGCGCGAGGCCGAGCAGATGGACCCGCAGCAGCGGCTCCTGCTCGAGCTGACCTGGGAGGCGCTGGAAGACGCGGGCATGCGGCCGTCGAGCGTCGCGGGCAACCCGATCGGCGTGTTCGTCGGCGCCTCGTCGCTCGATTACGGCAACCTTCGCATCCTCGACGTTCCGTCGGGCGACGCCTACGCCGCCACCGGCAACACGCTCTCGATCCTGTCGAACCGGATCTCGTACATCTTCGACCTCAAGGGGCCTAGCTTCACCGTCGACACCGCGTGCTCGTCCTCGCTCGTGGCCCTAGACAACGCGGTGGCCGCGATCCGTTCGGGCCGCGTCGACACGGCGATCGTGGCCGGCGTTAACCTGCTCGCGAGCCCGTTCAACTTCATCTGCTTCTCCAACGCGCAGATGCTGTCGCGCACCGGGCTATGCCAGGCCTTCTCGGCCTCCGCCGACGGCTACGTCCGCTCGGAGGGCGGCGTGGTGCTCGTGCTACAATCGGCGGAAGCCGCGCGACGCGGCGGCTCGACCGTCCGCGGCGTGATCGCCGCCACCGGCGTCAACTCGGACGGGCGCACCACCGGCATCTCGCTGCCCTCGGGCTACGCGCAGGGCGCGCTGCTGGAGCAGGTCTACCGCGAGGCCGAGATCGACCTCGACGACGTGGCGTTCATGGAAGCGCACGGCACGGGCACGCCGGTGGGCGACCCGATCGAGGCCTCCGCCATCGGCGGCAAGATCGGCATGGGCCGCAAGAGCCCGCTGCCGATCGGCTCGATCAAGACCAACATCGGCCACACCGAGCCGACCTCCGGCCTCGCCGGCCTGCTCAAGGCGAGTCTTGCGCTCGAGCACGACCTCGTGCCGCCCTCGCTGCATTCGGCCGAGCTCAACCCCGACATCCCGTTCGCCGAGATGAACCTGCACGTGGTGCAGACCGGGTTGGCGATCCCGCGCGGCGCGCGCCAGCGCTTCGCCGGCGTGAACTCCTTCGGCTTCGGCGGCACCAACGCCCACATCGTGCTGACCGATCCTGCCCCGGTCGCCGCGCCGGCCTCCGCGGCCCGCGTGCCCGAGATCCTGCTGCTGTCGGCCCAGAGCCGCGCCGCCCTCAACGAACTCGCCCTCGACTACGCCGAGCGCTTCGACGGTGCCGACTCCGCCGAGGCCGCCCGGATCGCGGCCGGCGCCGCGCACCGTCGCGAGCGCCTGGCGTCTCGCCTTGCGATCACGTTGGACGGCAAGGCCGACATCGCTGGCGAGCTCCGCGCCGTCGGCGAGGCCGAGGATTCGGCGGTCGCGCTCACCGGCACCGCGATCGACCGGGCGGCGGACGTCGCCTTCGTCTATTCCGGCAACGGCAGCCAGTGGGCCGGGATGGGCCGCGAGGCCTATGCCGAGAACGTGGCGTTCCGCGCCGCCTTCGACCGGATCGACGCGCTGTTCGCGGCCTATTCGAAGTGGTCGCTCAAGGCGGCACTCGACGCTGAAGACCTCGAAGAGCGCCTGGCGCTCACCAGCGTCTCGCAGCCGCTGATCTTCGCGATCCAGAGCGCCTCGACCACGGCGTTGCGCGCCGCCGGCCTCGCGCCGAAATTCGTACTCGGCCACAGCGTCGGCGAGATCGCCGCGGCCGAAGCCGCCGGCATCCTGAGCCTCGAGCAGGCGGTGAAGGTGATCTTCTACCGCAGCCACCATCAGGAGACGACCCGCGGCCAGGGCACCATGGCGGTGCTGCTGATGCCGGCCGAGGAGGTCGAAGGCTTCCTCAAGGATTACCCGACCCTCGACATCGCCGCCTACAACAGTCCCAAGGCCGTCACCGTCGCCGGGCCGGTCGCCGCGATCGACGCTGCGCTCAAGGCCCTGTCGCGCAAGCGCCGGCGCGGGCGCAAGCTCGACCTCGACTACGCCTTCCACGGCCGGTTCATGGACCCGACCGAGAAGCCGCTGCTGCGCGACCTCGCCGGCCTCAAGCCCTCGACCGGCACCACGAAGATGGTCTCGACCGTGACCGGGTCGGTGCTCGACGGGACTCAGTTCGGCGGAACCTACTGGTGGCGCAACATCCGCGAGCCGGTGCGCTTCTCCGAGGCGGTGCAGGAGGCGACCCGCCAGGGTGCCCGCATCTTCGTCGAGGTCGGCCCGCGCGCGACGCTGATGTCGCATATCGGCGACGCCATCGAGCCGCTCGGCATCGACAACGCCACCGTCGGCGTCATGCACAAGAAGGCCAGCGGCAGCGATCCGATCGCCCGCGCGCTGGCGGCCGCCCTGGTCCAGGGCGCCGCCGTGGACGAGCCGACCGTGTTCGGCGACGCGCCTTCGGGCGCACTGGACCTGCCGACCTACCCTTGGCAGCGCCGCCCGTTCCGCCTCGGCGACACCACCGAAAGCCTCGGCTCCGCGACGGCGCGGGTCTACCATCCGCTGATCGGCTCTCGCGTCCAGGTCGACGGCCTGGAATGGCACGGCTACGCCGACATCGCGACGATCCCGGAACTCGACGACCACCGCATCGAGGGCCAGGCGATCATGCCGGGCGCCGGCTTCGTCGAGATGGCGCTGGCCGCCGTCCGTGAGGCCCTGCGCAGCGACCACGTCGTGCTCGCCGAGTTCGAGATCCACTCGCCGATGGTGTTCGGCGAGGAAGCTTTGCGCGAGGTCGCGGTGCGGATGGCCGGCTCCGGCAACGCCGTCCAGGTCCTCAGCCGCCCGCGCCTGACCCCGTCGCCCTGGCAGCTGCACGCCTCGGCCAAGATCGTCGAGGGCACCTTCGCCCCTCCGGTCCGGCCCGACGTCGAGATGCCGTCCGAGAACGTGCTCACCGGCGACGATCTCTACCTGCGCGCCGAGGCCGCCGGCCTCGGCTTCGGGCCGAGCTTCCGCCAGGTCGCGGCGAGCGCACGCATCGACGACGTCACCATCGTCTCCGACCTCGTCCCCGCCGAGGCCGACCCGCGCTACGGTCTGGTGCCGGCACGGCTCGACGCCTGCTTCCACGGCCTGATCCTGCTGTTCGCCGACCTGCTCGGCGAGAACGCCGGCAAGGCCTACATCCCGGTCCGCTTCGGCGAGGTCCGGCTGCTGCGCCCCGGCGCCTCGATCGCGCGGGCCGTCATCCGGACGCGGCGCTGCAACGAGCGCTCGATCCTGGCCGACTTCACCATCCTCGACACCGAGGGCGAGGTGGTCGCCACCATCCGCGAGGGTCGTTTCCAGGCCCTGCGCGCCAAGGGCGGCGGCGACCTCGCGGCCTACGCGATCACGCAAGGGGTGGAGCTGGCCACCGAGCCGACCGCGATCGCGATGGACCGCCGTTCGAGCATCGCCGCGCTGTTGAAGCCGTCCGCCAAGGTCGCGCGGGCCGCGTCCGGCGCCCCGCTCTCACCGGGCCACCTCCTGCTCGAGGGCTGGGCGACCTCCCTCGCCTACCGCCTCGCCTCCGGCCTCAAGCAGGGCACCGCCGTCTCCGTCGACGTGCGCGTCCCCGCCGAGATGCGGCCCTGGCTGGTCAACGCCCTCTACGCGCTCGAGAGCAGCGGCCTGGCCGAGCAGGATGGCGGGCGCTGGCGCCTCGGCGACGGCGACGCCCTGCCGGCGCCGACCGAGATCATGCGCTGGATCGCGGCCGACCATCCCGAGCTGTCGGCCGAGCTGGTGCTCCTGGCCGACGTCGGCGCCCTGGTCGATCGCCTGCTCGCGGGCACGCTGACCGAGGCCCCGAGCCTGCCGCAGAACGCGCTCGACGCGTTCACCCTGCGCAGCGCCACCGCCCGCGCTTCCGCCGACGTGGTCGCTGGAATCGCCGAGGCCTGCCGCGACAGGCTGCCGAAGGACCGGGCGCTCCGCCTCCTGCAGGTCGGCTTCGGTCCGCTATCCGCCCAGGCCGCCGCCTTCGCCGAGACGGCCGAGGCGCGCCTCACCGTGTTCGACACCGACCGTCGCCTGGCGGAGCGTGCCCGCCTCGCCCTGCCTCGCGGCGTCGCGGTGATCGAGGCGGCCGAGGACCTCCCCGCCGCTGGCTTCGACCTGATCCTGGCCAGCGGCGCGCTGCACCGCGGCGACCGCGACCTGCCGCAGCGGCTTGCCAACGCGCTGGCCACCGGTGGCCTGCTGCTCGCCGTCGAGCCTGGCGCCTCGCTGTTCCGTGACCTCGTCTTCGGCCTGATCCCGGGTTGGTTCGAGGCCGGCGTGGGCGACATGCCCGTCGGCCGCCTCGACGACATCCCGGGCTGGCAGCGCACGCTGAGCGCCACCGGCCTCGTCAGCGTCGCGGTCGATCGCGCGGCTTCCGTCAACGGCGACGACCTGCTGCTCGTCGCCGAGGCCCCGCCCCGACCCGGCAAGGCGGCGGCGCAGACCTTCGCCTTCGTCATCGGCTCGGACGACGAGTTCGCCGCCGAGACCGCGTCGTCCCTCGCGACCCTGCTCGTCGCGGCCGGCGTCCACGTCTCGATCATCCTCGACTCCGAGGCGTCCCTGTTGGAGCTGGAGCGGGAGACCCCGGACACGGTGGTGTTCCTGGCCGGCGCCTTCACCCGCGGCGGCGATGCGGCCGCCCGGCTGCGCGACCGGTGCCTCAGCCTGAAGCGCTGCACCGAGCATCTCGGCGCGCGCCCGACCAAGCTCTGGGTGGTCTCCCCCGGCGCGACCCGCGATGCCGGCGGGTCGGCGGCCTCGGTCGAGGCCGGGGTCTGGGCCTTCTCCCGCACGCTCGCCAACGAGATCGCGACGCTCGACGTGCGCCGCATCGACCTTGCGCCCGAGATCGGCTCGAAGCGCTCCGCCGAGCGCCTGCGCGACCTGATCCTCTCGGGCACGCCTGAGACCGAGATCGTCCTCGACGACGACTGCACGCGGGTGATCCGCTTCCGTCCGGGCCACGCCGCCCGGCGGACCGATCCAGAGGCGGTGCCGGCCGAGGCCGCGCGCCTGGAGCGCAGCAACACCGGCGGCCTCAATGAGATGGTTTGGGGTCCGGCGACGCGCCGCGCACCGGAGGCCGGCGAGGTCGAGATCGCCGTCGAGGCCACCGGCCTCAACTTCCGCGACGTGCTCTGGGCGCTGTCGATGCTGCCGGAGGAGATCCTGGAGGACGGCTTCGCCGGACCTCGCCTCGGCCTCGAATGCGCCGGCCGCGTCGTCGCGGTGGGCGCCGGCGTCAAGGCGTTCAAGGTCGGCGATCCGGTCGTGGCCTTCGCCCAGTCGGGCTTTTCCACCCACATCGTCGTGCCCGAGCTCGTAGTCGCGCCGGCGCCCGACGGCCTCGATCCGATGGCCGCCGCCACCGTGCCGGTCGCGTTCCTCACTGCCTATTACGGCCTCGTTTCCTGTGCACGCTTGCGCCGCGGCGAGTGGGTGTTGGTCCATGGCGGAGCCGGCGGCGTCGGCTTGGCCGCGCTGCAGATCGCCAAGCTGAAGGGTGCCCGCGTCATCGCCACAGCGGGCTCGCGCGAAAAGCGCGCCCTTGTGAAGGCGCTCGGCGCCGAGCACGTGCTCGATTCGCGCTCGCTCGCCTTCGTCGACGACGTCCGGGCGCTGACCGGCACCGGCGTCGACGTGGTCCTCAATAGCCTGTTCGGCGAGGCGATGGAGCGCTCGCTCAACGCGCTGAAGCCGTTCGGCCGCTTCATCGAGCTGGGCAAGCGCGACTACGTCGCCAACACCCATATCGGCCTGCGCCCGTTCCGCCGGAACCTCAGCTACTTCGGCGTCGACCTGGACCAGGTGCTCCAGCACCAAGGCGAGGACGGCGCGCGGATGTTTCGCGAGGTGATGGCTCTGTTCAATGACGGCGGCCTCAAGCCCCTGCCCTATCAGCCGTTCACCGCGGACGAGACCTCGGATGCGTTCCGGCTGATGCAGCAATCGGGTCACGTCGGTAAGATCGTGATCGCACCGCCCAAGCCCGGCCGGGTGCTCGCCGCGCGCAGCACGCCCTTCGTGGTCACGACTGACGGCGTCCACCTGATCACCGGCGGCCTCGGCGGCTTCGGCGGCGAGGCGGCCCGCTGGCTTGCCGACCGCGGCGCCAGGAACCTGCTCCTCGTCGGCCGCAAGGGCGCGGAGACGGAGGAGGCCAAGGCGGTCGTCGCGGATCTCACCGCCCGCGGCATCACCGTCGAGGTGATGCCGTGCGACATCACCGACCGCGTTGCGGTGGACGCGCTGCTCGCCGGCGTCGAGGCGTCCGGCCGCAAGCTCGCCGGCGTGATCCACGCCGCCGCCGTGCTGCAGGACGGTCTCATCGCCAACCTCGACGCCGCCGGCCTCGACGCTGTGATCGGCCCCAAGGTCGTCGGCGCGCAGAACCTCGACGCGGCGACCCGTGAGCGCGCGCTCGACTACTTCGTGGTGTTCTCCTCGGCCACCACCTTCATCGGCAACCCGGGCCAGGGCGCCTACGTCGCCGCCAACGGCTTCATGGAAGGGCTGGCCCGCCAGCGCCGCCGCCGCGGGTTGCCGATGAA